>JACDDS010000001.1:0-82500 GCA_013816805.1 Chitinophagales bacterium
GGAACAGAATTTGGCCTGGATACCAGTGCAGTAACCATAGAAAAGATTCCACTTATACTCACCCGGCCCCGGGAACTAAAATTAACAAGGGTAGAGGAAAATGGAGAACTGGGGCTTCTCCGAAGAGAAGAACATAGACAGGAAAATAATTAACGATTGGCACTATGCCTCAAACATCTTGTCAATCTCACGCGCAAGTTCCCGATCCTTATTTGTAACCTTATCTCCTGCGTCGTGAGTAGATAAAGATATTTCCACTTTATTATAGACATTTTTCCAGGAAGGGTGATGATCCATTTTTTCTGCAATAAGTGCAACCCTGGTCATAAAGCTAAAAGCTTCTATAAAATTCCGGAACTCAAAAACTCTTTGAAGCTGGTCATCCTTTTCAGTCCACATATAGTATATTTAATTTGTGCAAGGTAATTTATCTGCTTTAAGGAAATCTTCATCATGTATTCAGGCTAATTCATCTAAACTATACAATGCGGGGTTAAGTTTTTTGGTTAATCGAAAATAAAATTAGCTTTTGACTTAAGTTTATTTAAATCTATTTCAGAAATCAATTGTATGGAAGGAATGGTTTTAAGTTTCAAGATAAAGTCCTTTGCCTGCTCTGAATCAACTTCCCCTGTTATAAAAAAAAGATAGTCAGCATGTTTTATTTCAGATGTAAAAAAATCTCCGGCATGTTTATTTGAAATTACATGAATAATCCATTTATCGATTTCGTTTTCGTAGCGGTAATAGCTGAAAAAAGACGTTTTACTCTTTCTCTTATGTACTATCTCCAAATCATCTTTCTTTAGAAGTCTGAAATCAAAAGCCTTATTTAAATGCCAGCACAATTGATAATCTTTAAGCTGGCAGGCCAAGGCTATCAAAAGTCCGGTAAAAGTTTCCTCGAAAAATGAGATTCTTTTTTTTGTCAAAAACCGAATATAATTGTGTCAAAAATGGTGATAAAAATAATATGCTGCATTAATTTCATATCCGGAAAATAAATCTGTAAAAGATTGCATAGCAAATTTCAAATCACTTACTTTGCCAAAAATTTCTCAATTACAAAACCAATACTTTTTATGTCAGACATCGCAGCAAGAGTGAAAAAGATCATCATTGATAAATTGGGTGTTGATGAAAGTGAAGTAACTCCCGAGGCAACTTTCACTAATGATCTTGGTGCTGATTCTCTCGACACGGTTGAGCTGATCATGGAATTCGAAAAAGAATTTAATATTTCTATTCCTGACGAGCAAGCGGAAACAATTACTTCCGTTGGCCAGGCTATTGCGTATATTGAACAATACGCAAAGTCATAATTTTCTCTGCACATGAATTTAAAAAGGGTTGTAGTCACCGGTTTGGGTGCACTCACTCCTTTGGGTAATACGGTTCCGGAATATTGGAGCAACCTGAGGAAGGGTGTTAGCGGAGGCGGCTTGCTTACCTATTTTGATACTACAAAATTTAAAACTAAAATTGCCTGCCAGCTTAAAAATTTCAATATCCTTGATTTTATTGACAGGAAAGAAGTTCGGAAGCTTGATCCTTACTCACAGTATGCGTTGGTAGCCGCCGATGAAGCAGTAAAAGACAGTGGCCTGAATCTGCAAACTGAAGACAAATCACGCATAGGAGTTATCTGGGCTACTGGAGTTGGTGGTATTGATTCATATGCTAAAGCAATGATGGAATATTGTAAAGGAGATGGAACTCCGCGCTTCAGTCCTTTTCTTATTCCCCTTATTATACCTGATCTGGCTGCCGGTCATCTCTCTATTAAGTATGGATTTATGGGTCCAAATTATACTACAGTTGCTGCCTGTGCCTCTTCCACCAGTTCTGTGATAGATGCGTTCAATTATATCCGTTTGGGAAAATCTGATATTATTCTTACCGGTGGTTCTGAATTTCCTTTTTGTATTCCGGCTGTAGGAGGTTTTTCATCCATGAAGGCATTATCTGAAAGAAATGATGATCCGGAGCATGCTTCCCGTCCCTACGATAAAGACCGTGATGGATTTGTTATGGGTGAGGGAGCAGGTGCCATTTTCTTAGAGGAATATGAGCATGCCGTTGCACGCGGCGCTAAGATTTATTGCGAAGTAGCAGGCGGCGGAATGTCGGGTGATGCCTATCATATCTCTGCACCCCATCCCGATGGCATTGGCGTTATCCTTGTCTTAAAGGCAGCTCTTGAGGATGCAGGTATGAAACCTGAGGATATCGATTACATCAATACTCATGGTACATCCACACCGCTTGGCGATATAGCGGAACTTAAAGCAATCGTAAATGTATTTGGTAATCATGCCTATAAAATGAGCATTAGCTCCACCAAGTCTATGACGGGCCATATGCTTGGAGCTGCCGGAGCAGCGGAGGCAATCGCTTGCATCGCATCCATCACCGAAGGCTTTATTCCCCCTACTATTAACCATGTTACCTGTGATCCGAACATAGATCCAAACCTTGACCTCACTTTAAATATAGTTAAAGAAAGAGAGGTCCGCATTGCAATGAGTAATACCTTCGGTTTCGGCGGACACAATGCGACTATTATTTTTAAAAAGTTCGAGGGATAGGTAATTGCCCTGTAATTGTAAGCCCCAATAAGTAAAGTAATACGATTTGATACGCCGTGTTTTTTCAAAAGATGCTGCTTTTTATAAAAGGCTGAAACACTTAACCGGTTTTCTACCATCTAATATCCGATTATATCATCATGCGTTCTGTCACAGTTCTTTGGCACAGGAGGAATTTGAAAGTAATGAGCGTCTTGAATTTTTGGGTGATGCCATCCTGAGTGCAGTAATTGCAACTTATCTTTTTAAAAAATTTCCATATAAAAACGAAGGTTATCTGACGGATATCCGCTCCAAAATGGTGAGCAGAAGTCAGTTAAATGTTATTGCCTTTAAAATTGGTATTGACCAGTTCGTTACGTTTAACAGTTCAGACCCCTTATTAAATAAGAAATCTCTTGCAGGAAATGCGCTTGAAGCCTTGATTGGTGCCATATACATAGACAAAGGATTTAAAAAAGCTGATAGATTTATCTTAAAGAAAATCGTGAAACCCTTTTTAGATATTCCTGAAATTGAAATTTCGGAATTCAACTATAAAAGTAAATTGCTGGAATGGGCTCAAAAAAGCGGTAAGTCTTTATCATTTTCAATGAAAAGCCATTTTAAACATCATCATCGGACTTTCTACAAAATGGCAGCCTTGATTGATGGTATTGAGTTAGGGTTAGGAGAAGACACCAACAAAAAAAATGCTGAAAAAATTGCTGCTAAAGAGGCTTTTCAAAAGCTTAATATTAACCTATAGGCTAAAATATTCTTCAATTATTAATCAGGCTTTCCTTTAATTGCTTTTTTCTATATCATTAATTTAAGGAGGTCTAAAATTTCTTGTCTTAATGATGCATGCCGATTGATGCTACTTTGCTCGTATTAATTGTTTTAGATTTGCATATCGAAATACCATTTGAATGAGCGACCCTGTTAAGCATGAATGCGGCATTGCTCTTATTCGCTTGTTAAAACCCCTCAGCTATTATCGCGAGAAATATGGTACGCCCCTTTATGGGTTGAATAAACTGTACCTGCTGATGGAAAAGCAGCATAACCGCGGGCAGGATGGTGCAGGGGTAGGGGCAATCAAGCTTAATATGAATACCGGGCAGCGCTTCATGAGCCGCTATCGCTCCAATTCCCCTCATGCAATTGGTGAAATATTCCAAAAAATTTTTAGCAGGATAGATAAGCTTACCAAAATTAATCCTGCATTAATGGAAGATACGGAATGGCTTAAAAAGAATGTAAGCTTTGTGGCCGAGATGCTGCTGGGCCACCTTCGTTATGGCACATATGGACGAAATGAAATAGATGCATGTCACCCATTCATAAACAACCATCAGTCATCTACCCGCAGCCTTATTATGGCGGGAAACTTTAACCTCACCAACATTGAAGAGTTGGGATGGAATGCAGAGGCCAGAGCTGCAAGGCCGGATACGGCGGTGGTGCTCGACCGTGTAACATTTTACCTGGACGAAGAAATTAAGAATATTATAGACAGAAGACAAAAAGAGAATGGACAGCCATTGGAAGTAAATATTCCAGTTCGTAAAGAGATCAATTTTCAAAATGTTTTGGCCAATGCAGTTAAGGAATTCGATGGTGGTTACCTGCTTGCCGGATTATCGGGAGCCGGGTTTGCCTTTGCGGTTCGGGATCCTAATGGAATTCGCCCGGCATTTTATTACCACAGCAGTGAAATTTTAGTAGTTGCTAGTGAACGGCCTGCCATTCAAACGGCTTTCAATCTATCTATTTCAGAAGTAAGGGAACTGAAACCAGGCAATGCTGTAATAGCGAACAGTGAGGGAGAAGTAGGAGAATATCAAATTGCAGAAGCAAAAGAAAAGCACTCCTGCAGCTTTGAGCGTATTTATTTTTCAAGAGGAAGCGATAAGGATATCTATGAAGAGAGAAAAAAACTAGGCTGCCTGCTTGCTCCCTCAATATTAAATGCCATTGATTTCGATTTCAATCATACAGTGTTTTCTTTTATACCCAATACTGCGGAGGTGGCATTCTACGGAATGGTAAAGGGCATTGAAGATCATCTGAGGCAATACAAATTCAATCGTATTCAAAATAATCACCTGAGTGAAATTCAATTAAAAGAAGTCCTTGATTTAAGGCCGCGTGTGGAAAAAATTGCTATTAAGGATGTTAAAATGCGAACCTTTATCACCCAGGATTCCCAGCGGAATGAATTAGTAGAGCATGTGTACGACATTACCTACGGCAGCATTAAGGCTGGCGAAGACACTATTGTAGTCATCGATGATTCTATCGTTCGGGGAACTACATTGAAGCGCAGTATAATAAAGATGCTCGACAGGCTTGGTCCCAGAAAAATTATCATTGTCTCATCGGCCCCGCAGATCCGCTATCCCGATTGCTATGGTATCGATATGAGCAAGATGAAGGACTTTATTGCATTTCGTGCGCTGGTTTCATTGCTGAATAAAAAAGGTAAAGAAAACATTTTAGATGAGGTCTATGAGAAATGTAAATTTCAAATGACCTTGCCCGAAAATCAAATAGTAAATGAGGTTAAAAGACTATATGATTTATTTACTGAAGAGGAAATTTCCAATGAGTTAGCATTGCTGGTGAAAGATGAATGTGTGAATGCTGAAGTCCAGGTAATTTTTCAAACCATAGCTAATCTCCATATTGCCTGCCCAAATCATACAGGAGACTGGTATTTCTCCGGAAATTATCCTACAACCGGGGGAAATAAAGTGGTGAACCGTGCCTTTATTAATTATATGGAAGGCAAAGACGTAAGGGCCTATTCCTGATGTTAGGATTCCGTGCTAATTTATATATGTCTGCAAGATTGCCCAGTTGAGTTTCCCTCACGAAAGATCTGAGCAGATCCAATCACCAATTAAAGAAAAAGTGCGAACCTGGCTTATAACTAGATATTCGTGTAGTCAATAATAAGGATCAGATATTTTTATCTCATTACATGTTTTTTTACTGCTACCCGATATAATATGATACCCATAAATACAAATATGAGTGCACCAAGTACCTGGTAACCGCCATCACCCAGCATTTGGGATAATACAGGCCCGGCACTTATCTTTTCCAAACCATGAAAAATTGATTCATTAATGGAGAGCAGTGCAACGATTACACCCGCTAAGGCTCCGCCTGCAACCAATCCCGTAGCGAATAAGCTGCCTCTTCCAAGTTCTCCGTCTTCCGTATTTTCTCCGCGGCGTTTCGACCTCATGTCCACTATCTTCTTAACTGCACCACCGGCAAAAATAGGGAGCGTAGTAGACAGTGGCAGATAGGCGCCAACTGCAAAGTTTAATGCATTTACACCGCACAGCTCCATGGTGATCGCCAGAAAAACTCCAACTAACACAAATTGCCAGTCAAGGTTGAAGGAAAGCAATCCTTTAATGAGGGTCGCCATCAGGGTTCCTTGTGGAGCAGGAAATTTATCACTTCCAATAGCATGAGTAATGCCTGCAGCAGCCATATCCGGCGTGGGGATATCGAGCAGCTTGATGGTAATTCCAATCACTACAGAAGAAACTACAGCGCCAATGAATAAACTCAATTGCTGCAGGCGCGGTGTAGCGCCAACTATAAAACCGGTTTTCAGATCCTGTGAAGTGGCACCTCCGTTTGCCGCAGCAATGCAAATCATGCTTCCTACTACCAAAACCATAGGCTCATAAGCATGGCCCGTAAGGCCAATGCCAATAAATACCAGTGAGGTTGCCATCAGGGTGGCGATAGTCATTCCAGATATAGGATTAGAGCTGGATCCTATAATGCCTACAATACGGGATGAAACAGTAACAAAGAAAAATCCGAAGACAACCACTAAAATACCAATCAAAAATTTAGACCCAATAGAATCGCCGGGTATTTGCGGCATTAGTGCCATTAAGACTACCAGAGCAAGTGATCCGAATATTACCGTATTCACAGAAAGGTCATTTTCTGTTCTTACTCTTTCAACACCTGCGCTTTTATCTTTAATAGAACTTAAACTATCGCGGAAGGAAGAAACAATAGTAGGAATGCTTTTCATCAGCGTCATAAAACCACCGGCGGCCACTGCTCCTGCACCAATTTGCCTGATATAAGCGCGATAGACAGCGTCATTTGTTGCAGCAAAAGAATGCGAATTAGGATTCCAGTTACCAGGACCGCCTGCAGTAGCAATATCTTTCAGATAGCCAAGCTTCACCAGTTGCAGTGCAATCATATCCGTTGGCACCAGCGATGCAAGCAATGGAATTAATCCAAGCCAGGCAAGAACACCACCAGCAACTAATATTCCCGCAATGCGGAAACCAATAATATAGCCTACACCCATGTACTCTGGAGTAATTTCTCCATTAACGGTGGCGGAGGGAAAAAATCGGTTCGTCTGTTTTGTCACGAACGTGGGGGCCTCCGCTATTACATGGAAAACCCGCTGAAACAGCGCATATAATATTGCAAAGCCTAAACCCTGATACGCTGTTTTTGCAAAATCTCCTCCTTTTTCACCGGCAATTAATACAGATGCACAAGCGGTTCCTTCAGGATAAGGAAGGTTGCCGTGCTCTTTCACAATTAGTGAGCGGCGTAAAGGAATCATCATCAGCGTTCCAAGTAATCCCCCTAAAACGGCAAGAGTAAAAATGGTGAGATAATTAAAATAGGGTGCTCCTACACTTTCTCCATTATCATTCAGCGAAAGGAATAAAAATCCTGGGAGTGTAAATACAACTCCTGAGGCAATGGATTCGCCGGCCGAGGCTGTAGTTTGAATAATGTTATTTTCAAGTATAGTTGTTTTAAGAAATTTTCTTCCTAAGGAAATAGCCAGCACTGCAACCGGAATAGAAGCAGAGACTGTAAGTCCGGCGCGAAGTGCAAGGTACACCGAGGCCGCACCAAACAAGATTCCGAATAATCCGCCGGCTACAATGGATTTTACGGTAAATTCTTTTACTTTTTCAACAGGCGAAATGTAAGGTTTAAAAGAAGATAGGTTATCTGCCATAATTGGAGATTATTGTTTTTGCCTGGAAGGGTTCTTTGAAACTGTGCTGCAACTCTGAATGTGACTAGGTTTGATAAAAAACTGCTTAGGTTATAGTACTATCTGTAATAAAAAATTTATGTACAAGATACTTATTCCATCCATCTATCCTAAAAACTGTTTTCCATATTCGGATTATGTCTCAGCCTTTTTATTTCCTTCAAGAAAACATTTCCTGCATCTTGGTTCGTACATCTCTTTCTCACCAAGAAGCACCTGTAACTTTTGCGTTGATTTACGAAAAGAATAGGAAGCTAAATTTCCACAAATCATACATATTGCATGCACTTTAGTTGCATATTCCGCCCTCGCCAGAAGATAGGGCATCGGTCCGAAAGGTTTTCCTGTGAAATCCATATCGAGCCCTGCAACAATTACCCGGATGCCACGGCTGGCAAAAACATCACACACCCTGGGCAATTCAAGATCAAAAAATTGTGCTTCATCAATTCCAATCACTTCTATCTCATCCGCTAATAGTAATAGTTGCTCAGAATGAGATACCGGTGTTGAAAGAATATAATTTTCATCATGAGATACCACATTGGTTTCATGGTACCTCGTATCAGTAAATGGCTTAAAAATTTCCACTTTTTGATTGGCAATTTTTGCGCGCTTCAAACGGCGGATAAGCTCTTCTGTTTTACCTGAAAACATACAGCCGCAAATCACTTCTATCCAACCAGTTTTATATTCTTTTCGATAAGGTTCAATAAACATAAGAGGTGAAAATAAAATATTCTGTACTGGCGTTACTGTTGTATTTTCGAATGTGAAAATGAAGGAAGATGAATGAGTTCAACCGTATCAGTTTGCTTACTGCAAAAATTAATAATTTATTAGATTCTATCCGAAAAAATAATGGGCAGTTTACATCTATAGATAAAGACCTTATTGCCGGTTATACCAGGGAGTTGTATGAGTTGGTTCTTACTATTCAAACGGTGAACCAACCTTTGCAAAATAATTTTGAACCTATACAAAAGGAGGAGATGAAAATTGATATTAATAGGACGAAATCTAACGGAATAAAAGATAAACGGGAAGATTTTTTAAATGGAAAGCAGGAAATTTCATTCAATAAGCTTCCTCCATATCCGGAAGAGGCTTTTCAGAAGAAATCTATTGCTGAAGTGTATGCGGAAAAGAATGATAGAGGCACTTTAAATGAAAAATATAAAAAGCAAAATGGTGAATTAGCCGATCGTCTGAAGCAAACCCCGATAAAAGATTTAAAAGGATATATAGGGTTGAATAAGCGGTTTACTTTTATTAATTCCCTTTTTAACGGCGATGAAAAATATTATGAAGAGGTTATCTCAAAGCTGAATTCTTCCAGAAATTATGAAGAGGCAATTCTTTATGTTCAGACAAAGCTTATGAATAAGCTGGAGTGGAATGCCTCTGATCCCCTGGTGGCAGATTTTTTCCATTTGATTTTAAGAAGGTATTTAAATTAGGGGTATTTGCGCTTTGTATTTTTTATAGGTCTCTAACTGACTGATATAGTTCATAATTTTAGTAGTTGCCCCCTTGTTTGCAGCTATATAATTTTTATTGGAAATAGCTTTAATTGCATTTTTTTCCTGTTTATAATAAGTGAATGCATTGTTCATTTCCATGTCATTTTGTACAGATCGCACTTCACCTTGCAGTAGTAATTCTTTTGCCTCGGTAAATTTATGGTATTGAGGTCCGAACAAAACAGGAATACCATAAACGGCAGCTTCTAAAATATTATGGATTCCTTTTCCAAATCCTCCGCCTACGTAAGCTAGATTGGCATACTGATAGACAGAAGAAAGAAGACCGATCTTGTCAACTATGAGAAAATCCTTGTGATTAATATTTTCATCGGTTGCCTCTGAAAAGAAAATGACTTTTTCTCCCCATCTGTTTTTCAGTTCACGCAGATGATGGTAATTAATTTCGTGAGGCGCTATTATCCATTTCCAGAATTCATCATTGCCAATAAGAGGAAATAGTATCGTTTCATCCTCCTCCCATGTGCTGCCGGCAACAAATACTTTTTCGTGACCTTTAAATTTTTCAATCATTGGAATTCGAACCGGGCTTTCGGCAATCTTCCACACCCTATCCAGCCGGGTGTCACCCGAGATCTCCGCGTTGGCTATTCCAAACTCATTTAACAGTAAAAATGAATTTTCATCCTGCACAAATATTTTATTAAAACAGGATAAAATCTCTCTAAAAGGTCTCCCATACCATTTGAAAAAAAAATGCTCTTTCCTGAAAACTCCTGATACCAGCAAAAGCGGAATTTTTTGAGCACTCAATTGATAGAGAATATTAAACCAGTATTCATATTTTATAAACAGTGCAAGCTGCGGCTGCAGCAGCAATACAAACTGTTTTGCACGTTGCGGAGTATCAACGGGCAGGTAAAAAATATAATCGGCACCTTTATAATTTTTAAACAGTTCGTATCCCGAAGGAGAAAAGAAGGTGAGAATAATCTTGTGTAAAGGAAATTGCTTTCTATATGCCTCTATTACCGGCCGGCCCTGCTCAAATTCACCTGCCGATGCACAATGAAACCATACCCGGTTTTCATCTTTATTTAAGAGGCTGGTAATTATTTTGCCTTGATTTTTTCTGCCTTGTACCCATTGTTTCGCTTTTTTATTCCATGAAGAAGCAATAAGGATTCCCCCTGAATAAAAAAAAATTCCCAAGCTGTAAGCGCGCAATGCCAGTAAATTCATTATATTCTTAACGCTCCGATAATATTGTAGTAACCTTAAGTAATTTGTTAATGAAGCAGTAAAAATTTAATACGTGTAAATACGCTCTTCATTTTTTCCGTAAAAAGGTATAAGCCAGGCGAGCTTAAGCCCGATCAACACATCCAACCTCTTTGAATTATCTTTTTGCATCTGGTCAAAATTCCAATCGCGACGATTTTGGGTAAATCCTTCCAGAGCTTCCGCGCTTATAGAAAAATTAACCAGCTTCCTTTTATCTAAATGTATGTAACCAAGTGATTGTGATATTGCAAAACCATTAGTTAGCCGATCGTAACCTTTAGCATAGTCGTCATCTACTTCAGGTACCTGGTGATTCGGATCCTCAAATTTAATTTTATGCTGAAGAAAACCTGCACCTATCATTAACGATATTCCACTGTTAGGGTTTGAGTGAAATACAGGCACAATCTTCCCAAATTTTCCCATTAAAGAATAACCACGCTCGGAAAGAAAAATAGTTTCATAGTTCCCATTTGTTCCAACAATTCCCCCTGTAGAGGTTAGTAATTTATTCAGAATAGAATCCTCTTTAACCCTTCCTCCAAAAATAAAGTTGAATTCCGCACCCAGCAACCAGTTATTACCCAGTTTAAAATTAATTCCAGCGCCGATATTGTTATTTGCCCCGAAGCGATCACTCATATCACCAGCGGGGAGCTGCAAAGCATAACCCAGGTAAAGCAACTTGGCGTTTAAAGTTGTATCTATAAAATTGGATGTAACCTGCGCATTGGTATGAAAGCCAATAAATAAAATTACTGATAAGAAATACAATTTAGCCAGTAATTGCATGGCGGCAAAAGTAGAGCATTTAGATTTTCAATTTGACTGATTGATGATATAGCCAGGGGCTTCTCCACTTTAATTTCAATTAATACGTACTTATATTATTGTTATTAGACCGGCATAGAATGGTGGTCACTTTAATTTCCTGCTTCACATTTCTGGTCAATCCCTATATTTGCGGCTTCCTGGAAGATCTATGCGTAACATTGAAATGGTTGACCTTAAGGTTCAATACCGGAACATTAAAGAGGAGATGGACCGATCTATCCGGGAGGTAATTGATTCTGCAGGGTTTATTAATGGTAAAGCAGTTCAAGCATTTTCAAAGGATCTGGCCGGTTATCTTGGTGTAAAACATGTTATACCCTGCGCTAATGGTACTGATGCCCTGCAAGTGGCCATGATGGCATTGGATCTGCATTCCGGTGACGAAGTAATTTGCCCGTCTTTTACCTATTTTGCTACTGTAGAGGTAATAGCCCTTTTAAAATTAACGCCTGTTTTTATTGATGTAAATCGGGAAACGTTCACGATTGAGGCCAATGAGGTTGAAAAGGCCATTTCATCTAAAACAAAAGCAATTATTCCAGTCCATTTGTATGGCCAATCGGCTGATATGCAGCCATTGCTTTCGCTGGGAAAGAAGTATTCAATTCCAATTATAGAAGATAACGCTCAGGGTATTGGAGGAGATTATATTTTCCCGGACGGCACAAGAAAAAAAACAGGCACTATTGCCGAAATAGGCAGTACTTCTTTTTTCCCCTCAAAAAATTTAGGATGTTATGGCGATGGCGGCGCACTCATTACAAATGATGATCTGTTAGCAGAAAAATTGAGAATGATTGCAAATCATGGTCAGAAAGACCGGTATTATCATGAAGTTATAGGTATAAATTCACGATTAGATACCATTCAGGCTGCGGTGCTGCAGGTAAAGCTCCCTCATTTGGATGAATATATTCTTGCAAGAAGAAAGGCTGCCAGCTTTTATGACCAGGCTTTTGCTAACCATAATTCCATTAGAGTGCCCTACAGGGCACCATATGCTTACCATGTGTTTCATCAATACACTTTAATAGTAGAAACAGATCGCGATAAATTGATAAAGCACTTACAGGAAAAACAAATTCCGGCAATGATCTATTATCCGGTTGCCTGTCACCAACAGAAAGCATTCGAAGGAAAAGGAAGGATAGTTGGTGACCTCAAAAATACCTATTGGCTCAGTGAAAGAGTGATCTCACTTCCTATGCATACAGAATTGGATGAAGAGCAATTAGAGTACATTACAAATGGTGTGTTGGAATTTTTTCAATAATAATGAATAGCTATAGAATTTTAATATTCATTACTTATATCCCTAAAAATATTTATAAATGAATATTTCTGTCATCGGAACCGGATATGTTGGCCTCGTCACAGGTACTTGCTTTGCGGAAATGGGTAACGACGTGATCTGCGTAGACATTGACGAATCAAAAATTAATGCACTGAGGAAAGGCAAAATGACCATTTTCGAACCTGATCTCGATATTTTGTTCGAAAGAAATCTGAAGCAGGGTCGCCTTCAATTTACAACGGAATTATCTGAAGCGGTAGAAAGTGCAAAGGTGATATTTTTGGCATTACCAACGCCTGAAGGAGAAGACGGAAGCGCTGACCTTAGCTACATCCTTAAGGCTGCTCAGGATATCGGGAAGCTTATTACAGAATATAAAGTAATTGTCGATAAAAGTACTGTACCTGTGGGCACAGCAGAAAAAGTGAGTGATATGGTTGGGCAATTCGCGCAGGCTGATTTCGATATTGTTTCTAATCCCGAATTTCTCAGGGAAGGAATTGCAGTGGAGGATTTCATGAAACCCGACCGGGTAGTAGTAGGCACTTCTTCTGAAAGAGCCAGGAAACTTATGGAACTGCTGTATGAACCTTTTGTAAGGCAAGGTAATCCCATCCTTTTTATGGATGAGCGCTCCGCGGAAATGACTAAATATGCAGCGAACTCTTACTTAGCAGCCCGCATCTCCTTCATGAATGAAATAGCCAACCTTTGTGAATTGCTTGGTGCCGATGTAGATATGGTAAGAAAAGGTGTTGGTAGTGATGCACGAATTGGAAAAAGGTTTTTATTTCCCGGAATAGGGTATGGCGGAAGCTGCTTTCCTAAAGATGTTAAAGCCTTGGCTAAAACAGGCAAAAATATGGGTTATGAGATGAAAATATTAAATTCTGTAATGAGTGTAAATGAAAAGCAGCGGGTAATTTTGGTTAAGAAAATGGAGGATTTTTTTGGCAAAGAAATAAAAGGAAAAAGGATTGCAGTATGGGGAATTTCTTTTAAACCGAATACAGATGATATCAGGGAAGCCCCGTCTCTTTATATACTTAGGGAACTCATAAAGCGCGGATGCATAATTTCCGTATACGATCCCGAAGCATGTAATAATCTTCGAAAGGAGATGGGTGATCAAGTAGAATATTGTACGGACATTTATTCTCCACTAAAAGATTCAAATGCTTTATTAATACTTACAGAATGGAGTGTTTTTCGTACGCCGGATTTTGAAAAGATTGCATCACTTATGGCTGATAAAGTGATTTTTGACGGTCGTAACCTTTACAATTTAGATCAGATTACTGATTACGGCTTTTATTATAATAGTATCGGCCGTAATACCATCATTCCTGAAAAGACTAAATCCGGTCATGAACAGGCGGCCAGGCAACAGGTCTGAAACGACTTAGTGAATCTCAATTGCCTGAGGTTTACATTTTTCAAAACATCCCAAATGTATTCCCAAATTGGTGATCAATCGTGATCTATCAAAAATGATTTAGCCCTGGTTTCTTTATCTATTGTCACTGTTACCACATATAAGCCATTAGCGTAATTTTTAACATCCAGCAGGGTCTCCAGTATCCCTGTAAATTTTATTTTTCTGGAGTAAATAATTAAGCCGAGGTTGTTTGTGACCTCGATATTTATGTAGTTTTTTAAAGGATTGAGAACTCCTACTTTAAGCAAAGCATATGCATCTGCCGGATTTGGAGTTATTTTAAATTGAAATGTGTCAGAGGAGTTAACCACTTCCGGACTATTGCGAACAGGAGGAACATCAGAAATTAATTTACAAGGAAGAAAAAGATTATCTGATGATAAGGTATCATGGGTTGCATTTGCAAGGCTATCAAAAAGAAACCGGTAGCGGTTCACTACCAATGCATACGAGGGCTTATTTATAACATTGGTATTTTCATCCGGGTCGTTTTGCAGGTCAAAAAGCTGTTCTGTAAGCGTAGTACAATTGTATTTAACGTAATTATAGGAGAAAGAACGTACTCCCCGGAAGGACGGGGATTCAGAACCAGAATTACTAATCTGTGCGCTTCGGATATCCTCATAATAAAACATAGAATCTTTTTTTCCCTGCTGAATAAGGGTACGTAGGGAATTTCCTGTTTGCTGCGCTGTAAATTCTGCATCATGTACACGGGCTACATCCAAAATGGTCGGCCCCACATCTATACTGGTAAACATGGTAGAGTCATTTTCAGAGCCGGGAGCAAACCACGGCTTATACTGTATGTAGCATGGCGTATTTAAAGCTTCCTTGTAAGGTTTTTCTTTACCAAGTAAAAGATGTTCACCGTTTAGGTAACCATTATCGTCAATAATAATAATAAAGGTATTATCGAGAAGCCCGCGCGATTTAAGCGTGTTAAACTGTTTTGTAAAGGATGCATCAATATCTACAAAGCATTCTAAATTGTGTTCTCTTTTTTTCTGCACCTTATTTGAATCGTTCAGTGTATAATATTTAGCAGGATCAGCATATGTAAACGATGGATAATCATTCGTGAATGACGTATAATTTTCTAAAGGAATGTATTTATCATTATACTTTTTTTTAGTGGAGGGCAAAGGTTCGGTTGGAGAATGAGGAACGATTACTCCTTCCCAGAAACAAAAAGGAGTATCAATGGTGGATAGCCAATTATTGGTCGTATCGCCTATAATGGTAATAGTATTTCCAGTGATCACTTTACTGGTTCCATTACTGAAAAACATCGTGGGGTTGGTGTAGTCAATCCTTTGTAGGCACATCCATCGCTTATTTTCAGCCCAGGGCTGATACTGATACATCGTATTAGTTAGTTTTCCGCATACCTGTACGTGATAACCCGCATCATCAAGCGCCTGTGTAAATAACCGGTATTTAGGATTTAGTTTGTGTGAATTATCAATAGCGCCGTTGCTGTGCGGATAGAGAGATGTAAGGTAGCTGGAGCGTGCCGGATTGCATAACGGATAGACACAAAAAGCAGAATGAATCGTAACTCCATTAATCCGTATGGAGTCAAAGGCCGGAAGCTTAACATAAGATGGCACATCAGGCGGGGAAAGCGTTGGGGATGCATCATCTATTACTATTATTAAAATGTTAGGCCGCGGAAGGGCTTGATATTTCATTTGCTGCGCTCTAACTGCGTAAAATAGTGTCAGGCTGATAAAGCTTAGGTAAATTTTTTTTTGCATTTGCTGGTGTTTTAAATGAAAAATTGTTTGCCGCGCGAAAATGAAGCCAAAAATGACCGATCTAAAACGTTAATATAGAACGAAAGAATGTAAGTGCTGCTTAAGCCTCAGAACAAATGAGTTTAAGGCTCATAGGTTGCTAACATAAAAGTTATACAATGGTTGATTTACAATATGATTTAAGTTGACCATTTCAGCATATAAAAGACGCCAGAACTATTTATTTGATCTTGGAAATGCCTGATGTCATTTTATTACCTTGGCGCGAATTTAAATTTATGTCTGGACAAAAACGCATTCTTATTACTGGCGCTGCCGGCTTTATTGGCTCACATTTAAGTGAAAGGTTTGTACAGGAAGGCTTTAGTGTTATTGGTATGGATAACCTGATTACCGGCGAATTAAAGAATATTGAAAATCTTTTTCCGCTGCCAAACTTTCAGTTTTATCATCATGATGTCTCTAAATTTGTGCATGTCCCGGGGGACTTACATTATATTTTACATTTTGCCTCTCCCGCAAGCCCTGTAGATTATTTGAAATGGCCGATACAAACTTTAAAGGTAGGATCCCTTGGCACGCATAACTGCCTTGGCCTTGCGCTTGCTAAAAAAGCCCGGATATTGGTTGCTTCCACTTCAGAGGTTTATGGCGATCCGCTTGTACATCCTCAAACGGAAGAGTATTGGGGAAATGTGAATCCCATAGGGCCACGAGGAGTATATGATGAGGCAAAAAGATTCCAGGAAGCCATAACTATGGCGTACCATAATGCGCATGGTGTAGATACACGCATTGTGAGAATTTTTAATACTTATGGCCCAAGAATGCGGTTAAATGACGGGCGTGTACTTCCTAACTTTTTCTACCAGGCAATTACCGGCCAGGATTTAACTATCTATGGTGATGGCTCACAAACACGTTCGTTTTGTTATGTAAACGATTTGGTGGAAGGAATATACAGGCTGCTTTTCAGTGATTATACCCAACCGGTTAACCTGGGAAATCCTGAGGAAATCTCAATCAGTCAATTTGCAGAGGAGATTATAAAACTTACTAATACGAAGCAAAAAGTGGTTTATGAGGCTTTACCGAAAGATGACCCTAAGCAACGGAAGCCTGATATTTCCAAAGCGAAACAGTTGCTCGGCTGGGAGCCTAAAATAAATCGCAGGGAAGGATTGCAAATTACCTACGAATACTTCAAAAAAACCTTAGGTAAAATGGATTAGAGTCCTATTCAGCTTCTGTGCAGGATATTACAGCCCGTTATTTCCGCGTTCTATATGAATCTGTTAAGTTTGCGCTCGCTTTATGAATAGTAAGCCATACTTTGCACATCCCACGGCGATAATTGATGAAGGTTGTAATATAGGCAGCAATACTAAAATCTGGCATTTTAGTCATATTATGCCAGGTTGTATTATTGGAAGTAACTGCAACATTGGACAAAATGTAGTTATAAGTCCCGGGGTTATATTAGGAAATAATGTAAAGGTTCAGAATAACGTTTCCATTTATACAGGAGTTATTTGTGAGGATGATGTCTTCCTGGGACCTTCTATGGTTTTTACGAATGTAATTAATCCCAGAAGCGCTATTGCAAGGAAAGATGAATATAAAAAGACAGTGGTTAAAAGAGGGGTAAGCATTGGCGCGAATGCCACTATCATCTGTGGTATTACTATTGAAGATTTTGCATTTATCGGGGCAGGTGCTGTAGTAACAAAAAATGTGAAATCCTATGCATTAATTACTGGCAACCCGGGCAGGCGAACCGGTTGGATGAGTGAGTATGGACACGGCCTGAAATTCGATGAAAATAACAGAGCCGCCTGTCCTGAAAGTGGGCAAACATATTTGCTCATAAATGAAGAAGTAAAAAAATTATAACTGGTAATATAGAAAGACTTGTATCAGGAGTTGATTAACAAGGATTTTAAGCTGGCAGTAATCGGGCTCGGTTATGTGGGACTACCTATTGCGCTTGAATTCGCAAAAAGAATTTCAGTAATTGGCTTTGATATAAATGAAAAGCGGGTGGAGATGATGCGTAAAAGCATTGATCCCAGCAGTGAATTAAAAAAGGAAGATTTTCTTGGATGTGATATTGAATTCACAACTGATAAAGAAATACTGCGCCAGGCAAAATTTTTCATAGTCGCTGTTCCTACACCGGTAGATGACCATAATGTTCCGGATTTAAAACCCCTTATTAACTCTTCACAGTCTATTGGAAGCATACTTAAAAAGGGCGACTATATAGTATATGAGTCTACCACTTATCCCGGCTGTACGGAAGAAGACTGTCTTCCCATTCTCGAAGAGAGATCCGGCCTGAAATTGAATCGCGACTTCAAGCTGGGTTACTCCCCTGAACGCATTAATCCGGGTGATAAGGATCACACCATTACCAACATCTTAAAGGTAGTATCCGCATGCGACCTTGAATCTTTGGATGAGATTGCCAAAGTTTACAGCATTGTAGTAAAGGCTGGCATCTATAAAGCTGTCTCAATTAAAGTAGCAGAAGCTGCAAAGATCATTGAAAACACACAGCGTGATGTTAACATTGCACTGATGAACGAATTGTCAAGAATTTTTCAAAGGCTTGGGATTAATACCTATGATGTATTGGAAGCAGCAGCCACCAAATGGAATTTTCTAAAATTTAATCCGGGTCTTGTTGGCGGGCATTGCATTAGCGTAGATCCCTATTATCTTACTTACAAGGCCCAGGCGCTGGGATATGAACCGGAAGTGATCACCAGCGGACGAAGGATTAATGATGATATGGGTCCTTACATTGCCCGCCGTACCGTACAGCTGCTTACACAGGCTGGCAAAGATCCCGGGAAATCGAAGGTGCTGGTGATGGGAGCTACTTTCAAAGAAAATGTTACCGATATCCGAAATTCGAAAGTCGTTGATCTGGTAAATGAATTAAAGCAGTTTAGCGTGAATGTGGAAGTTACTGATCCTTATGCTTCTTCAGCCGAAGTGCTTCACGAATATGGCTTTTCTCTTGTTTCAGAAATTGCGAATAACTATGATGCTGTGATTGTTGCAGTAAGCCATCGAGAATACCGCGAATTTAATGAGGCGTACTTTCTTTCTATCACTACACCTAACGCCATCGTTATAGATGTGAAAGGTATTTTGAGGAAAAAAATTGAAACCCTGATATACTGGTCTCTTTAGTATTAAATTCGGAAATTCAAACACATAATCAGTTATCAATAAATTCAATAAAAGTGGAAGAGCGAAGAAAAATTTTAATTACCGGCGGGGCAGGCTTCATCGGTTCCCATGTAGTCAGGCTATTTTTAAGGAATTATCCCGATTACCAGGTTTTCAATCTTGATAAATTAACCTACGCGGGAAATCTTGAAAACCTGTGTGATTTAGAAGATACATCCAATTATCATTTTATCAGGGGTGATATTGTGGATGAAAGTTTTGTTCGTAAATTATTTGAAGAGTTCCGGTTTGATAGTGTAATTCACCTGGCTGCAGAAAGTCATGTAGATCGTTCTATCTTTTCACCAATGGATTTTATAGCGACCAATATTGTGGGCACGGTAAACCTGCTGAATGCCGCCAAATCGATCTGGCTTAATCCTCAATCATCAGTTCAGAATCCAAGATTTCACCACGTTTCTACAGATGAGGTTTTTGGTTCCTTACCTGGAGAAGGATATTTTAATGAGGAAACCAAATATGATCCCCGTTCCCCCTATTCAGCTTCAAAAGCCAGTGCCGACCACCTGGTTCGTGCTTACATGCATACTTATGGTTTACCCATTATTATTACCAACTGCTCAAATAACTATGGTCCTTTTCAGTTTCCTGAGAAGCTGATACCGCTTGCCATTAATAATATCAGGAATAATAGGCCGGTACCTGTTTATGCAAATGGAGAAAATATTCGTGACTGGCTTTTTGTTGAAGATCATGCTGAAGCAATTGACCTTGTATTCCACAAAGCAGCTACAGGCAGTAATTATAATATCGGCGGCTTTAATGAATGGAAAAATATTGACCTTGTTCTCCTGCTTTGCAGGATTATGGATGAAAAGCTTGGTCAACCCGAAGGTACCAGTGAAAAGCTGATAACATTTGTAAAGGATCGCGCAGGTCATGATTTGAGATATGCTATCGATGCAACAAAAATTTCGGAAGATCTTGGATGGAAACCATCGGTTACATTCGAGGAAGGCTTGCGGAAAACCGTAGACTGGTATCTGGAAAATGAATTATGGCTTAACCACGTAACCACAGGAGAATACCAGAAGTATTATCAGCAACAGTATCACCAGCGGTAATTGCGGACTTGGATTGTCCATTGCATTACACCTGATCTAATTTATATGCGGCGATTCACAATATTTTTAGCTTTATTTTTTTCGATTGAAAAATCTTTAGGGCAGATTTACACTGTGCCCTTTGCGCAGGTGCAACCTGCCTGGGTTTTTCCTTTGTGGTTTGAAGATGGAAGTGGAGCAAAGGATACATTGTATTTCTGTTATGATCCAACGGCAAGCACCGGACCACCGCTCGATACTTTGATGGGAGAAATAAGACATATTATGGATACAAGTAAGTTTAATGTCTATTTTGATTGCAGTTTTTCTATAGATTTCAGTGTACTAAAAGTCAAGATTGATAGTGCAGATTTAGCTAAAGATATTTGTGTATGGAAAGCATACTTGCCACTAAAGATTAAATGGGATAGAACACTTTTCTACAGCGATTCTCTTCCCTATCCGGATCAATCTCCGGCTCCACGAGCTGAGGGACATTTTTTCTTTGATTTACCTACCGCTTCATTAGATCCTGAACCAAATTGTCTCAGTCCAATATTAATGACTGATTCTACAATAACAAGTTTTGATTGTTACGCCACAGATAGCATTATACTTGGGGGTGGCTTTTCTATTATGAACTTTACTCTTGCAGCTTGGCAGGGAAGGCCATTGAATACGGGTACCGGGATAAGCAACTCTAAAGTAATCGAAGGTTTACAGATATACCCAAATATTATTTCAAGAATGGTTATTATTGATAATCAAAAGTCAAACTCTTACTCTTATTTAATCATGAATGCGTCCGGAGAAACTATTCTAAAGGGAATCATTTCTCCTGTAACAAAAACTTTCATTTATGTTGATGATTGGAATGCTGGCTTATATCTGCTACAAAGTATTAATCATGCAACTGGGAAAAATCTTTCCTTCAAACTTTTGAAGCCAAACTAACTTCCAATGAAAAAACTACTTAACCTCTCCATCTCACTATTGTTAGCCGTTATTTCTTTTGCTCCCCGCAGCTTCACTCCAAGCAGAGCAATTCGTGATTGAAGGGGAAGCTGCGGCATTCAAGGTACTCATACTAAGTCTTTGTAAATGTGTAATCACAACAGAAAGGTTGCTGTGCCTCATAGAATCTTGCCTAAGAATATATGAAATCATACAGTGCCGTTATTTCAAATAAAAGGAGCCATTGCAGACAGGTGAACGTGATAAAATAGACATGATGGCTTTCGGAACATGTAGTTCGTGTTGTCAATTTTTTCCTTAAAATAAGGTGGTACTGTGATTATGCAATTTTACTCCCTATCTTTTTTCTGCAGCTTCCTCCACTATTGCCCAAAGGCGCTCCGGAGTGAAGCCGCAGGGGAAGAGTAGCACTTACAGCAGATGGCTAACAACTAACAATTAAGATGGAAATTTAACTGATTCAATGCACAAAACAATTATATAAATCAGTTAAATCTGTAGCTTGAAAGAAATTTCAAGGATGAAGAAAATATTTCTCCTCTTTCCGCTTATTTTCCTTAGCAAAATTTTATTAGCCCAGGTTTACACCGTGCCAGGGGCACAAGTACAGCCAGCATGGGTTTTCCCTTTGTGGTTTGAAGATGGTAGCGGAGCAAAGGATACAATTTACTATTGCTATGATCCTACTGCGGATAATTTTGGAATTAGCGAAGATACAGTATTCGGTGAAAGATTCTTGGAAGAAGACACTTTATCTTTTTTTGTATCGATGTCAGATTTAAGCAATCCAAACCAAGATATTGCAATAAAGGTAGGAGTAAAAAATGAATTACCTTCTGGAAATATTTATGCCAATAAAGCCAAGCTGCCTTTTAAAATTAAGTGGGATAAGAACCTTTTTTATGATTCTATATTATTAACTATTCCAGTAACAGATCGATTACCTTATCCGTTGTTTCAAATTGACGTTGAATGTGGTGATTTTGATCCTGATTATAATAACTGCCCTACGAGTTATCCTTTAATTTTTGTTCCTGAAGATCCTATAGGTTGTTGTCCAAATGGGTTTTTTACTGATAGCTTTACTTTTATTGGCGATACCGTCGGCCCTCAAAGTTATTTAGCAACGAACTTTTCACTTATTTTTTCGGAGCTGCACATCCCTTTAGGCATTTCTGTAATTCAAAATAAAGACACCATCTTTGTTTATCCAAATCCTGCAACTGGTTTATTACACCTTAACATCCCTGCGACCAATTCAGGTCTTCTGCAGACTTATAATTCAAGCGGAAAATTAATTCAATCGTTAATAGCAGATAAAAAAGAATTGGAGATTGATGTCTCTTACTTATCTTCTGGAATTTATATGATCCAGTTTTTTGATAATCATCACCGTTATTTCAATAAATTTATTAAGCTATAAACAAAACATTTATGAAAAAAACTCTTCTTTTAGGTGTATCTATATAATTGTTTGCTCTCCTTTGTCGGCACAGACCGTTGCAAACGGATATACGATACCCACAGTAGGAACAACCAAGCTTTTATAATTTGTTCAAGTTGATTATAGTGCTGTGCCTTGTATGGACAGTTATACTACTCCTGTTTGATTAGCTCCGTTGGGATTTATTCAAGCATTTACAGCATTAAGCACATAGCCATTGGTGATTCAGAGATTTATTTAACCTATAACAAAAATTGCTTCGTGCGTTTGAGGCAGTATCTTCGCAGCGCTTCGTAATGACGTGCGGCATGTACGAGATACCCTTTCACTCCAAACCCCTTTCTGAATTATCATTTCTGGTAACCGGAGGTGCCGGCTTTATTGGCTCGCATCTCGTAGAGTATTTATTAAAGTATAAAGCGAAGAAGGTTCGCGTGCTGGATAATCTGCTTACCGGCAAGAAAGAAAATGTGGAGCTGTTTAGCGGCCAGCCAGGTTATGAATTTCTCAATGGTGATATCCGTGATTATGAAACCTGCCTCAGAGCTTGTGAAGGAACAGACTTTATTTTCCATGAGGCCGCGCTGGGTTCGGTGCAGCGATCAATAAAAGATCCCATTCAATCTCATAATATTAATGCAACAGGGTTCATAAATATTCTATGGTCTGCAAAGGCATCGGGTGTAAGAAGAATCGTCTTTGCTTCTTCCTCATCCGTGTATGGTGATCATACTTTTCTGCCTAAAAAAGAAGATATTATTGGCAATCCTCTTTCACCCTATGCAGTTACGAAGTTGTCCAATGAACAATATGCCATGTTGTTTTCTTCATTGTACAGCATGGAAATAATTGGCCTCCGGTATTTTAATATTTTTGGCCCAAGGCAGGATCCCAATGGCCCATATGCAGCAGTAATACCGGCTTTTATTCGGGACCTGTTAAATGATGTTTCTCCTGTTATCTATGGCGATGGCACTCAAACCCGTGACTTTACTTTTGTAGAGAATGCAGTACAGGCAAATATTCAGGCAATACTCACCCAGGATAAATATGCAATAAACCAGGTGTACAACATTGCAGCAGGGGAGCCTTTTTCTGTGCTTGAGTTGGTTGATATTCTTAAAAATATGTTAATAAAAAACATTTCTCCCCGATTCTTATCTGCCCGAAAAGGAGATATTTTACATTCGTATGCTGATATTTCAAAAGCACGACAGTATTTAAAATATCGACCTGATGTAAATTTAAATACAGGTTTGCGTGTGCTTACAGAACATATTCAGAAGTTCTGAAATGTAGTTCCAGTCAATGATTTGAATACTTTTTGAATACTTATAAAAGATAACGATATTTATCAAAATAGAAAACTAATCCTATTTTTGCGTGCTTATTAAAAAACCATCCATGAAATTGTTTATGCGATTATTATTATTATTTATTTTATTTGGTCGCTTCACCTTTGCCCAACAGCCTTCTACACTCACACAACAGTCACAAGATCCTGCAAATGCACCTTCTACATCCGGATATTTTCAACAGGGAATCTCTACCAATATAGCAACTATGCAGCTGCTGGGTATCAATCCTACCGATGCTCAAAATGCAAAAAAGCAAATTAAAACAGATGGTACCGGAACCCCTGCGGGCACAACGCCGGCTTCAACACAAACCACTACCGGATTATCTAATCAGCCACAGCCAACAGCCACGCCTACAGTTACTCCATCTTCTGTTCAGCATGTAATGCCACCTGCTTCGGTAACGGATACTGCCAGCGGATTAATTTCTGATACTGCAAGGCTTCCTACGTCTGACATTTTTGGGATGGCCTTTTTCAGGAATAAGACCATCACTATGTTTTCCAAATCTACAGATGCGCAGGCTATGGGAAATTATATTATAGGTTTGGGAGACCAGATAAGTATAAATGTTTGGGGGTACTCCAGCTTTAGCGGTTCTTATACAGTTGATGAAGGAGGGTCTATTTTCCCCCAGGGTGTAGGCAAAATTTATGTTAAAGGATTAACGCTCGATAAAGCAAAGCAGCTGATAAGAAGCAGGTTTGCTTCTTACCTCGATATGAAGAATTCGCAGATCGAGGTTACCATTGTTTACTCAAGAGTAATTACAGTTAATATCGTGGGTGAGGTATTCAATCCCGGATCTTATTCTATTCCTGCAACAAACACTGTTTTTAATGCCCTGCTGGCTTCTAATGGGCCTACTGATCTGGGTTCTTTGCGTAAAATTTATGTGAAACGCCAGGGCCAAACAGTGAGAACGCTGGATGTTTATGATTTTCTTCTGAACCCCCGGGCTAATTCGGATTATTTTCTTCAAAACAATGATTACATTTTTGTACCTCCTGTCGGAAAATTGATCAGCATCAGTGGTGAAGTAAAACGTCCCTTCCGCTATGAGCTTATAGAGGGGGAAGATCTTAGCGATCTGCTCAATTACGCGGGTGGACTCACTGCTAAAGCCTATGGTGCATCTATACAGGTAAGGAGGTATATGGGTAACCAGCTAAAGCTTATTGATGTAAATCTGGATAGTCTGACTAAATCAAAAGGTAAATATGAATTGCTGAACGGCGATGAGGTTTTTGTGAGTACGGTACCTTCTCAATTGTTTCAATTTGTAAAAATCAGTGGAGCAGTGATGCAGCCCGGGCAATTTAATTTTACGCAGGGAATGCGTATATCCGATGTTTTAAACAAATCGCATGGATTAAGAGAAGATGCTATAACAGACCGGGGTTATATTATTCGTAAAAATGATGATCTTACTTCTACCTATATTCCATTCAATCCTTCGAGTGTGGTCAGTAATTCAAAGTCCGCAGATAATGTTACACTCAAAAACCTGGATGAAGTTTATTTCTTTGACAGGAATACTTTTAACGATTCACTAAATGTAAATATTAGCGGCGCGGTTCATCTTCCCGGCAAATATGCATATGCGAAAGGAATGACTTTAAACGACCTTATACTGGAATCAGGTGGGGTAAAAGCCGAAGCAGCAAATGCAAAAATTGAAATTTCCCGATATACGGCCGTTGAAAATGGAGCTATGGTACCTGCCGTAGTTGGGTCAGTAATAGTAGGCAGTGATTTGTCTATTGACACAGCTGGAAGAGGATATTCGCTGCAGCCTTTCGATATGGTTTTTGTTCGTTCGGTTGCTACTATCGATTCTCAAAATATCGTGATGATAAAAGGAGAAGTATTGTATCCCGGGCAGTATTCTATGACAGATAAGGAAGAGAAGCTGGTGGATCTTATTCAGCGTGCCGGTGGACTTACACAATGGGCATCGCCTAATCGTGCAACACTGATACGCGTAGAAGATGAGAGAGGCATTGTTTTTATGGAATTGGATAAGGCTATTCATGATCCTGATAGCAGGTATAACTTTATACTCCGGCCGGGTGATGTAATAGAAGTTCCTTCCAGCAGTGACCTGGTGGCAATTTCAGGACAGATAAATTATCCTTTCAGAGATTCCAGCGGCGTAATCAATGCGCCGTATCATGCCGGGAAGCGTGCAAAGTTCTATATAAAAAAATATGGGCTTGGCTTTAATAAAGAAGCGAAACGCTCACACACTTATGTGATACAGCCTGGTCAGACACTGCAAGATCCGCACCGGTGGACATTTATTCGCATTTATCCAAAAGTACAGAGTGGCGCTTATGTTGTAGTTCCATTAAAGCCGCACGACAATACGCCCAAGCCACCAGCTGCACCTGTTGATATAAATCAGATTATTGAAAGTGCAATGGTTAAGATAACCGGGCTTTTAACCTTATATGTACTGGTAACCCGAATTAATTTTTAAACACAAAAATTTTCTTCCACAATGGCTGCAGAAAACATAAGGCCTATTCAACCATATCAGGAGGATGAAGAAATTCATTTAGGGCCGCTTTGGAACAGCATTAAGGATAGCTTTAAATATTTGTTAAGAAAGTGGTACTGGCTATTTGCCTGGATGGCTGCGTTTGCTCTATTAGCATGGGGATACACTATTTGGTATGGAAAAAAGTACATAGCCACTGGTACTTTTGCCGTGCAGGGTCAAAATGCGCAAAACACATTATTGGGAACGGCGTTGCAGTTCGCCGGTTCTGTAGGTATTGGTACTTCCAGCCATTCACAGGGTTACGATAATAATTTTTTTGCGACCCTAATGCAGTCACAGCGGGTTATCAAAGAAGCAATGCTTCAAAAAGCAGTCTGCTTTAACAAGGAAGATTTGCTTGCCAACCATTATATAACATTGTATCACTGGAGAGAAGGAACTTTGCTGCATAAAGGGTGGAAAAAAGATCCTCATCTGAAAGATTTTACATTTAAAAATACAGACCTTGTTCAGTTATCCCCTCTGGAAGACAGTATCTTAACTGTTATCTATAGCAATATTGAAGATAACAACCTGGTAGTAACGTATGATGCCGCTTCCCCTTTTAATACTGCTACGTTTAATACCCGGGATATGGATTTTTCCCGAAATGCTATGAAAAAGCTGATTGATATATCCGCTTCTTATTACATGGACAACATTTACCGTCTTAGCCGTGAAAATTTAAGCCTGGCTGATCGCCGGTTAGATTCTATTGCCAATGCTCTAAGACGGACTGATTATACAGTAGCATCTATGAGAGATATTACTAATAATCTTATTCAGCAAAAAGGGGCTCTGCAATTAAATGCTGCTCAGCGCAATCAAAGCTTACTGAGCACACAATATACTTCAGCAATAAATAACCTGGAGCTTGCTAAGGTAACGCTCCTTTCAGATGCACCCATTTTGCAAATAATTGACGACCCTACGTTCTCTACTGCATTATCATTTGTCAGTTTGCCTCTTGCATTGATTATAGGTTCCATACTTGGTTTCTTCTTCGGTTCCATTTATCTTATTGTATCACGCACAGTAAAGGAATCTAACCGGAAAATTAAAGAACGGATGCATCTTTACGAGGAACAGATGAAGCATCAGGGATCTGCTACAGCCTGACCAAGTGCTGAACCTTTTTAACAGGAAAAAACAGAATAAAAGACAGGTTTTCCACTTGCTTACGGACCTGCATTCCCATTTAATAACCGCTATTGATGACGGTGCACAAACAGAGGAGGATTCCATTGCCCTGCTTCATGGATTATTTGCTTTAGGCTACCGCAATTGCATCATTACACCCCATATCTATCAGGGTCTTTTCAATAATAAAGAGCAAAACATTTTACTGGGCTTGGAAAAATTGAAGGCATTGTGTGAATCACAAAAGATTCCAATGAAACTGGAAGCAGCAGCTGAATACTTTTTTGACGATCACTTTTTTTTATTATTAGAAAATAAGAAGCTTCTCACTTTCGGTAAAAATTTTGTTTTGTTTGAGCTTCCTGTACAAAACCGGCCAATGATGCTGGAAGATATAATCTTTAAATTGAATCTTGCAGCATACTCACCGGTTCTTGCTCACGCAGAGCGATACGTCTATTTTCACGATAAGAAAATGCGGGATTACCAAGCAATCAGGGAAAAAGGAATATCCTTTCAGGTAAATCTAATGTCAGTTACCGGTTATTATGGGGAGCCATTTAAAAGAGCCGCGAGAGATTTAATAAAGAATAATATGGTTGATTTTTTGGGTACGGATGCTCACCGCCCTAATCAGCTTCCGGTGATTGCAGAATCATTAAAAGATGGATTAGTACAAGAACTAATTGCATCCGGAAGATTACAAAATGAAAAACTCTCTTAATAAATTAAGGATGGTCTTTCTGTAAAAAAAAGAAATTAATTATTGAAGTATAGAAATCAATTTTCTGAAAGCCGATTAAGCGGAAAAAGTTTATAATTCTCCGTCCACAGTTTATTTCTTTGTTACATTTGGCGCGCAAATCAAAAAACTATTTCATGCAACCTGATATTGATATTCAAAAAATTATAGATATAGCGCTTGATGCGGGTAAAGAAATTATGACCATTTATGCAGGAGAGTTTTCTGTTGAGCTTAAGGGAGATAATTCTCCGCTGACTATTGCAGATCAAAAATCGAACGGTATTATTGTTTCTTCCTTAAAAAAGGAATATCCTGATATCCCTATTATTTCCGAAGAAACCAGGCTGATTCCATTTGAAGAACGCAGCAAATGGAATACATTCTGGCTGGTAGATCCGCTTGATGGTACCAAAGAGTTTATTAAAAAAAACGGAGAATTTACTGTCAATATCGCATTGATGAGTGAGGGGCAACCTATACTCGGTGTAGTCTATGCTCCCGCAAAGAACAGGATGTGGTATGGAATAAAAGGGGAAGGCAGTTTTGTGCTGAATGCTGATGGCTCAAAATCGGCTCTGGAAAAAGGCTCAAGCTGGCGTAATTTAAAAAAGGTAAATGTAGTAGCGAGCCGTTCCCATTTAAGTGATGAGACTCTCGAATTTGTGGAAGATTTAAAGAAGGAAGGCAAAGAAGTAGATTTTGTTTCTTCAGGAAGCTCACTTAAGTTTTGCCTGGTAGCAGAGGGGCGGGCAGATGTCTATCCTCGCTTTGGCCCCACGATGGAGTGGGATACTGCCGCTGGCCAGGCAGTTATAGAGCTTGCCGGAGGGCGAGTCCTGAATTGGCAAACCAAACAACGATTAGAGTACAACAAAGAAAATTTACTGAATCCGTTTTTTATTGTTGAATTTCCGGCTTAATGTGCCACTAAAATTTTTCCCCGTTGAACTTTATGGTTCGAATAAGCTTCAATGAAATACATGTCATTCTTCAATCCGCTTACATCTAATTGGTATTTTGACTCACCAATATTGTCAAATTGTCCAAACAGTTTTCCATCGGTGGAGAAAATGCGGAGCGATTGTATAGGTGAAGAAAAAATAAGCGTTACTTTTTTGTAACAGGGATTGGAAAACACATGAATAGCTGCTTCTTCGGAATTCAGATGTAATTCCTCAATACCCACAACGTTGGATTGAAATTTAACAACATAGGCTTCACTATGGTCAGTACAATTTATACAGTTAGTCCCAACTGCAATTAAGGTTTCATCAAAACATTTTGCAACCTCACTAATTGCACTCGTAGAATTAGAATAGTCATCATTCATGTCAATAGAATCTCCATTTTCAGTGAGATCCATGAATCGAAAATCGTTACTAACGACAGTAATTTTCTTATTATCCCACTGTTGAAGGAATACAGGATGGATAGGAATTTTTTTTTGCCATAATAATGAATGCAAAGAATCAAGACTTGTCAGCAATTTTTGCGTAGTGAACGGACTGGTTACAGAGAAAATTATTCCTCCATTAGCCCTGCCAATGCAAGCACTCGAGCCTATACATCCAAGTAAATCAATATCTTGAATAGTAAGGTACCAGGTGAGTGCACCGCTTGAATCGAATTCATTAATTAATGGCCCCAATGGCAATACGTTGAAGTTACCAGAAACGGTTATTCTTTCCTGACCATCTAACAAAACATTCGTAGCGAAACCCGGAGGTCCAAACTGATCAGTCTGAATTCGCTTTTCCCATAGCAGTTGTAAATTCTTATTATATTTTCTGATGAGAGCAATAGAGTGAAAGTTCCCATAGTCATACCAGTCATACCACCCTTTGGCTCCGGCAATATAAATATTTTCGCTTTTTGCCATTCGCAGCTTTCCCGCAGAAAATGTTGAATCAGCAGGTATATATAAGAGAGAATCTCCGTTCGCATCGGTCTTAAGAAAATTTAAATAATTATCAATACCAGAAACATGAGTGTCGAATGCAATGATCACTTCACCGTTGTTAAGCTGACATAATCCTGCAATTCCCGGATAGTTAAATGGTCCGTATTGCTTTGACCATATAGAAGCACCCTTTTTATCTAGTTTAAGAAGGAATATTTTATAAAATAAGGTATTAGTATCTGTGGTGGCCCCACAAACCATAAAACCACTATCGTTGGTTTGAATAACTTGGTGGGCTCCAGTAAATTTTCCAAACGAATAAGTCTTTACAAAACCTGTTTGAGCGTTCACAGCAGAAACGATAATTGTCCAGACTATAATAATTACTATTCTGATCATATTACAGAAATATTATTATAAACATTAGCAGTATCCAACAAATTAATCATTTCCCTTAATTCTTTTACAAAACCACATTTCGCAATCAATAATTCGCGCCTGCTAAAAACTGGAATCTATGATTGATTAGAATCATAAGTAAGATTTATGCTTGATTTTGTACTACCGTAAGAATTGTTTTTGAAACCTCGGAATTCTGGTTACCCGTTTATCACCCTTCCCGGATTAATTTTTTTACATTTGCGCGACTTTTTAGATCACGTCTAAGCCGGGGCACTTACTAACTGCCGGATTCAGTATGGTTTTCAATTCATTTGCCTTCATGGTATTTTTTCCGGTGGTCACTATACTTTATTTCCTGTTGCCACATAATGTAAGATGGTTGCATTTGCTTTTGTCCAGCTGTATCTTTTACATGTTTTTTATTCCTGTTTATGTCCTGATCCTATTTTTTACTATAGTTATTGATTATTTCGCTGGAATACTTATAGATCAGGCACAAGGTCGAAGGCGAAAAGCATTTTTAATGATGAGCTTAGTAGCTAATATCGGGGTGCTTGCTGTTTTTAAGTATTATAATTTTTTCATGGATAATTTTAAGTGGATCACCGATATTTTTGGTGTTCACATGGATATTCCTTTTCTCACCATTATTCTTCCAATCGGACTTTCCTTCCATACTTTCCAGGCAATGAGTTACACCATCGAAGTGTACCGTAGAAACTTTAAACCTGTTCGTGATTTTGGTATCTATTCTTTATATGTAATGTTTTATCCGCAATTGGTTGCAGGACCTATAGAGCGCCCTCAAAATCTGATACACCAATTCTATGAAAAACATTATTTCGATTATAATAGAGTGGTATCGGGACTCAAGCTGATGTTGTGGGGACTCTTTAAAAAAGTGGTGATCGCGGATCGCCTGGGTGCATACGTTGCCAATGTGTTCAATTTCCCTCATCAGCACAATGGAGAGCCGCTTACCTTTTGGGTATCCGCATGGTTTTTTGCGATACAGCTCTATTGTGATTTTAGCGGATACAGTGATATAGCCATTGGAGCAGCCAGAATTATGGGCTTTAATTTAATGACCAATTTCAGAAGACCCTATCTCGGTCAAAGTGTCGGCGACGTATGGCAACGCTGGCATATTTCTCTTACCACCTGGTTCGCTGATTATGTTTTTAAACCACTGGGAGGCTATCGGAAGGGAAGGTGGCGGGGAATTCTTAACCTTGGTATCCTTATGTTTCTTGCCGGACTTTGGCACGGAGCTAATTGGACGTATGTTCTTTGCTTTCTGGTTTTCTTTTGCTTCCTCGCTTCAAGACTGATCTTTAAAAAGCAATTAGATAAATTTGATAAAATCACTTATGGTATTCATCCATTGTTTGGGAGAGTAGTGAGTTCGATTCTCGCATTTCACTGTGGAATTTTTTCTTACATCTTTTTCCGGTCGCCAAGTGTACACGATGCCTTGTACTATTATTCCCAGATGTTCAGCTTTAAAAGTCTGAAGTTTTATGATGGCGATGCCTCCACTTTATGGTACGGGGTATTTGGCATACTATGCTTATTCTTTATTGAGATTTACCAGGAAGATTTTGCAACTAATAAACAATCCATTTTTCCTGAGCCAAAAAATATCTTCGGTAAATATATTTTTTACGGTGCAGTAATTTCCATCATCTTATTAATTGGAGTCTTCGATGCAAGTCAGTTCATTTACTTCCAGTTCTAAAGCCGGGGAAGAAGCTATAAAAATCGCGTCACCAAAATATGGTGTTTGGCGTCTTATGCGCAATGGTATGCTCTTATTATGCGTAATAATAGCCTTTGATCAAGTAGGCGGAAGATTCCTTCATTATATGTATTTCAAACAAAAAACCGGACCAAATGCTGAGACTACTTTCACTTTTACAAAAATGCAGCAAGATGCTGTAATCCTGGGTTCGTCCCGTGGCAGGAGAAACTATAATCCACAGCCTATCGGCGATTCATTGGGAATTGGTTGCTATAATGCGGGTCATGATGGCCAGACGATATTTTATGAGGAAGCTATTATTCGAATGGTATTAAGCCGCTATACTCCTAAATTGGTTGTGCTGGATTTAAATCCGGAAGAAATGTATTACAAGGATGTCCATTACGACCGGTTAAATGTATTAGCTCCGTACTATTCTGATTATCCGCAAGTGCGGGATATTTATCTATTGAAAGGTAACCGTAATCCGGACCACGACAGAATTGCATATCGGCTGTGGCCCGTTAATAATGAAGGAATAAAGATGATGTCACTCATTTATCGTAATAATTCCGCCGTGCTGGATATTCTTACGGGAATGTTTAAAAATAGGAAATCAGATTCTGGCTTTAAGCCATTAAAGGGCATTATTACGCAGCAAAAAGCGAATGAGCTGATTAAAGAAAATAACAACCTAAGAGATACAAAGGGGAAAATTGTAGATATAAATAAGATAAACGGTTTGGAAGAGATTCTTTCAACCCTCACCTCGCGCGGCGCAAAAGTATATGTGAGTATGTCTCCCGCTTTGACACCATTTGGCATGGAGCCATCTTACCACAGTATTCTTGATGTTTGCAGAAAATATAACGTTGCCTTTAAAGACTATAGTCAGGACGCTGCCTACAATCATTTAGATTATTTTTTTGATAACCATATGAATAAGGATGGAGCTAATTTATTTTCTGTTCATCTTGCGCACGATATAAAACAACTCTATCCCGAATTATCAAATAAACAGGTTGCAGTTTCTAATACCCATTAAAGCAGCGAAAGCTATTACATGCCACTTCCGAATTTTCTATTAGTTGGTGCAGCAAAATCAGCTACCCGGTCGCTGTATAACTATATGATACAGCATCCTGATGTATTCATGCCAAAGCTTAAAGAGCCGCAGTTTTTTGTGGCCGCTCAGGTACAGAACAGGATTCAGAAGTGGGTTGATGATGAAACCCAGTATAGAGCGCTTTTTGCGGGGTCAGAGGGTAAGAAAGCAATTGGTGAAGCGAGTGTGATGTATCTTTTTTTTTATCGGGAAGCAGTAGAAAATATTAAAAAATACCTGGGTAACGAAATAAAGATCCTCATGATCCTTCGCAATCCTGTGGAACGGGCCTATTCAGCCTATAATTTCGTAAGGGTAAACAATCCAGAAGAAAAGTATTCATTTGAGTCAGCTCTTGAAAAGGAAGATGAACGTTTTAAATCAGAAGTTTCCCTTTTCATGCAATACCGGAAAATGGGCTTGTATGCGGATGCAGTAAAGTCCTATCTGGAAAGTTTTAAATCTGTGCACATTGTTTGGTATGATGATTTTATTAAGGATGTTCCGGGCACTATTAAATCTATTTTCCGTTTTCTTTCAGTTAACCCTGATGTGAATATTGATTACAACAAACGATGGAATGAAGGTGGCTGGCAATGGAAAAACCCGGTGCTTCGCTGGCTCTTCATGAGTGATAATCCGTTTAAGAAGGCCTATAAAATGTTTTCAAAAAAGAAAAAAGGAGTTCGTACCAATAAATTTTTCAGAGATAATTTCGCTAAGAAAGCAGAACCAATGGATTCCGAAACCAGGAAAAACCTCATTGAATACTTTCGAAGTGATATCGAAAAGCTTTCCATTGTTACAGGAAGAGATTTATCTTCCTGGCTGGAATAATCATATAACAAAAAGAGGTATCCGGATGAATTATGAGTGGAAAAGATGAAAAAATAGTGAACCCTGTACAGGTAACTGAGGAAGGAGTGGTTCATGATAAAGAAATTGTTAAGGGAGGAATATCTGCCTTTACTGCCCGTATCATCGGTATGGGATTTAGCTGGCTGTTTGCAATTATTATTGCACGTGGATATGGAGCAGCGGGCTCCGGCCTATATAACCTGAGCCAGAGCCTGATGAATTTTATGGCGAGCATCACGAAGATGGGCTCCGATACATTGATGACTCGTTACGGAGCACAGTATGCTGCTAAAAAGCAGTTTGGCTGGATCAAAGACCTGTACAATAAAAGCATGCTGGTTTCGGTACCGCTTGCCATCTTTTTTTCGGGGTTGCTTTTCTTTCTGGCGCCATGGATTGCAACAAAAGTTTTTGATAAAAGTGACCCGACGGTTACTCTGGCTTTTCGTATTGCTGCTTTTTCTTTATTGCCCGTAACGGTATTTAATATTTCAAACGGTGGTTTACGTGGCTTAAAGCAGATTCGCATCTACTCATTGCTTCAGAACGTGAGTAATTTTTTCTTTGGCTGTATTATAATTACTATTTTTTTATTCATTACCCGTGATATTTATGCACCGGTTATTACCTATGTTTCTTTCATTACAATCACCGGAGTTCTTGCTTTTTATTTCTTTCTTAAATATTCCCGTTACAGCACTACTCAGGTCGAAAAGGGCCTCGATTTCAACGAGAAATTCTGGATTGGCGTTTCACTTTTTATTGCATCATTTGCATCTCTTGTCCGTGGGTACTCCGATACATTTGTTCTTGGCCGCTACGCAACTATTGAGGATGTTGGAATCTATAGGAATGCTTTTAAGATTGCAACCGTAGCACGGATCGCTCTCACTGCATTTCTGGTTCCTGCTGCGCCACGATTTTCAGAACTATTCAGCCAGGGAAAAATGAAAGAATTAGGACAATCGGCGCAGTTTGCCACAAAGGTTATTTTCTGGACATCCGCACCTATTTTGCTGGTTATTATATTATTTCCTAAGCCGATTATGAGCGTGTTCGGTGAAAAATTTACAGAGGGCAGCACTGCCCTGGTGATTTTAGCTATAGGTCAGTTTATCAATGCAGCTACAGGTCCGGTAAGCAATATTCTGGTTATGACGGGCAAGCAGAAAATAAATAGAAACCTTATGGTATTAGCTACTATAGCTGCCATAGCATTGGATTTGTGGCTGATACCAATTTACGGTGCTACAGCAGCTGCGGCTGTCAACACTTTTGGAGTTGTGTTAATGAATATGATTCCCTTTTTCCTCATAAAATATTATTATGGGTTTTATACGCTTGATGTTAGAGACCTGTTTAAAATTAGTCCGAAGGGATTAATCAAAGACATCAGAAAATCATTGAAGCAGGAAAAGAGGAAAAAGGTTGAAAAAGAAAATGAGGTAGAAGAACAAATAGGAACTATCGAATAATACATATCATTTCAAGGCACGGATACAATTATTTCTGCGGGGTTCTTAACGGATAAACCGTTTTATTAATTACTAACAACTCACTTTTTTTACATTTGCGTCGCTTTCAATAAATAGAAGGTGCTGATGGCATTACCGAATTTCCTGTGTGTGGGCGCACAAAAAGCAGGAACAACCACGCTTTACGAAATTCTGAAGCAACATCCTGATATCTTTCTTCCGCAAAATGTGAAGGAGACTAAATTCTTTGTCTACCCTGATAAGTATGAAAATGGTCTTGAGTATTATGAAAAAGAATACTTCAGTGAATGGCAAGGCCAGCAAGCCATTGGCGAAGTGGACCCTGCAATCATGTTTGAGGAACAAGCTGCTTCACGTATCCACCGCTCCCTTGGTAATAAGGTAAAACTGATTTTTATTCTCCGGAATCCGGCCGCGAGAGCTTATTCCCATTTTTTAATGACTCAGCGAAAAGGATTTGAAGAGCTCTCCTTTGATGAAGCTATTTCAAAGGAGAAAGATCGGTTGGTCCAGAATCCTGCACAAAAATTTAATTTCAGCTATTTAACCCGTGGATATTATAGCAGGCAAATTGAAAGGTTTAAAGAATATTTTCCGGCTGAAAATTTTCTTTTTTTAATATTCGAAGATGACTTTATTAAAAACCGTAAGATTACGTTTGACCGTATACAGGATTTTCTGGAAGTAAAAAGAGTCGGGCTTGATTTGGATATCAGAAGTAATAAGGCTGCAGCTCCTAAAAATAAAACAGTGCATGAACTCATGCGAAAGAGAAATGCTGTTCGCAACACACTTAGTAAGATCATGCCGGGGTCTTTAAAAAAAACGATTCAGGATTTTATTTCAAAGAAAAATATTAAGGAAATAGAGCACTCAACTCTCGACGTTAAAAAAGAAATGGAATTGATACAGAAATTTTTTATGGAAGATATTCAAAAGCTTGAAAAGATTCTCTACCGAGACTTAAGTACGTGGTATACCAAATAAAAATCATTAACCAAGGCTTATCCAGCAAAGATGGATTATAGTTCAGGCTCACATAATGATTCGCGATTCCCAAATTTATTTATTGTAGGAGCTGCCAAGGCAGGTACTACCACGTTGCATTACGCGCTGGCAAAGCATCCTCAGGTATACATGAGTGAAAAAAAAGAACCTGGCTATTTTGCATGGCCTGAAGAAAGCCTCTCCTTTATTAATAACGGTAAACTGATAACTCAGCCACGCTTTTTAGTCAATCATTTGGATGATTACCTCCGGTTATTTGAAAATGGAAAGAGTAAAAAAATCAGGGGTGAATCATCTACTACCTATTTGTTTTTTTATCAAAAAACGATTGCAAATATTAAGCGGATACATCCTGATGCAGAACAGGTAAATATTGTTATTGCTTTGCGTAACCCTGTTGAACGTGCTTTCTCACAGTATATGCACAAGCTCAGGGACGCGGCGGAAACACTTTCTTTTGAAGAAGCTATAGACCTTGAGGAAAAACGCAAAGATGAAAACTGGCATTTCGATTACCAGTATATACAAAGAGGATTTTATTACAACCAGGTTAAGGCTTATCTCGATAATTTCAGGAATGTAAAAATATACCTCAATGAAGACCTTCGCAACCAGCCTCTAAACGTAGGAAAGTCTTTAGAAGAGTTTTTAAATATTGAATTGTTACCAATGGATTTCAGCGGAGATTTGAATGTAAGCGGAGAGCCTAAAATGGAATCGCTGAATACGTTTTTGAAAAAGCCAAATCCTGTAAAAAAACTGCTAGGTCAGTTACTGCCAAAAACCTTGCGTCGCAAAATGAGGCTTCGGATACAAAGTACTGTGTACAAATATAACCTTGAGAAAAAGGAAATAAACCCCGAAACGAAAGCAACTCTTACGAAAGTTTACTATGAAGATGTGATGAAGTTGCAGGATTTGATTAAAAGAGATTTAGGATTGTGGATGAAATAACAATCAAGTTCTACCTGTTTTGTTTAACAAAAAAAAGCTTGTTTATAAGGCTATTCTTCAATATCAAGCAATGCCTTTCTAACTTTTTTTGTTACTTTTTTTGGGTGGTGGAAGGCTTGGATTGCTGATCTCCTTTATCACCGTATCCCGGTTTTACTTTGGTTTTTGCCGTTCTCTTTCTATCCTGACTTAAAGATCTGCCCTGGTCATCGCTTTCAGTAAATTCACCTTTTTCATTCCTTCTAACATAACGCTTATCTCCTTTTGGAGCAATTAAAGTACGCTTTCCGGAACCGGAACTTTTGCCGGAGCTTTTTGAGGACTTTGCCATTTTTTTTATTTAAATAGTTTGAGAAATAAAAAGCTTGTGATTTCTTTACAAATGTAAGTTTATATCTCACGAATCACCAATAACTAAAAAATTTTTATGGTGAAAATACTTCAGCTTTTCCCCCGCTTAGGGAAAGCCTGTTATGCAATTATAAATGCCTTATACAATCATTGATTATTTTCCTTTCATAATTCTATCTTCGCCGCAATTATATAAGCAGTATGAAAGAAGAAGAGAGCAGGCTTCCTAATTTTTTTATTGTAGGTGCGGCCAAATCAGGTACCACTTCATTATATGAATATATGAAGATGCATCCCCAGGTATATATGGCGCCTATCAAGGAAACGCATCACTTTTCCAGTGATATTGATAACACAAAATTCCGACCCAACTATGCCCGCTCGCTAAATAAAGACCTGTCAAAATTTTTACAGGGCGATATGAGTGATGGAATTTTTCATGCCTTTGTAAAAGACTGGGATCAGTATACCCAATTGTTTAAGAACGTAAACGGGGAAAAAGCAATTGGAGAAGTCACCAATTCATATCTGTATTCTAAGGAAGCCGCCCAAAATATTTTTAGCCGGTTTTCAAATGCAAAAATAATTATGATGCTGCGAAATCCGGTGGAGCGCGCATTTAGCCACTACCTTATGGATTTGCGAATCGGTTATGAGAGAGATAATTTTATGGATGCTTTAAAAAAGGATATGGCCAGGGATCCGAAAGGTTGGGGCATCTCTAATTTATATGTAGAGGTAGGAATGTATTATGAGCAGGTGAAACGCTATATAGATATTTTTCCGGAGCGGCAGCGCCGTATCTACATTTTTGATGATTTTAAAAAAGATCCGGGGTTGATTGTAAAAGATATGTTTTCCTTCCTGGGTGTTAACCCAAATGTGGAAATCGATTATTCTCAAAAGTTCAATCCTTCATTCATTCCCAAAAATAAAATGATCGGTAAATTGAACAGTCAGAAACGGATCAAAGATTGGTTGAAGGGAATATTGCCCAAATCGGTAAAGTCAAAATTTAAAAAAACATTGTACACTGATAAAAATCTTCCAGCAATCACCCTATCCGAAAAAAAATATCTTTCTGAAATTTTCAGGGATAATGTAATGAAGCTGAGCCAGCTTTTAAACCGTGATCTGTCTAACTGGGTTAATGTTTAGTGATGCCGGAACCTAAAGTGTATATTATTTTAATAAATTTCAATGGGCATGCTAATACTGCGGAAACTATAGAAAGCCTTTCGAAGCAATCGTATAAGAATTTCCAGGTAATAGTTGTCGATAACAATACGCCTCAATCCCTTCATATCATTAAAGAATGGTGCCTTGGAAAACAGGTTATAGAGTTTACGCCGCCGGATGAGATTAAAAAATTTTCGTTCCCATACTGCCCAAAGCCCTTATCATGGGCTGACTATGAAGTTGAAGAGGCGGAAAAAGGGGGAAATATTGAAAAAGAAAAAGTTGCACAAATGCAGGCTGATGCCGCTTTCAGATTCCCCTTCATCTTTATACAGGCAAGGAGTGATATCGGTTTCGCAGGTGGCAACAATGTCGGCTCGCATTACGCTCTTTCTAAAGGGGACGCGGATTATGTATGGCTGCTGAATAACGATACTACGCTTGATTTCGATGCACTCAAAATGTTGATTGAAAAAGCAGGGGAATACAAATCAGGAAGTGAAAAAGTAGGGATCATCGGATCGAAGCTATTATGGTACAGGTGGCCCGATAAGATAAATGCCATAGGAGGGATGTTTAACAAATGGACCACCTGGTCGTACCATCTTGGTTTGCGTGAAACAGACAATGGACAATACAACCGCGATGATGTGAAGTTTGATTATGTATATGGCGCATCACTTTTTCTATATAAAGCATTTCTGGAAGATGTGGGATTCATGAATGAAATGTATTATGCTTATTTTGAAGAGATGGATTGGGCGGTCCGGGGGGCGCGCCGCGGCTGGAAGCACGGTTATGCATACAAAAGCGTAATCTATCACAAGCAAGGTGTAACCACCGGAAAAGAAATAAAGAGCAAACGAAGACCGCAATTCTTCATGTGCTGCAAATACCGTGGCTGGATGCTTTTCTACCAACTTTACTATCCTTACCTTATCTTCGCCCCCGTTTTCAGGTTGATAGGGAAAGCTCTCAAAAACTTAACAGAAGGAAATTCAAAAGAATCGATTCTTATTCTTAAAATTCTATTAGGTAAACGCACGTGCCACAGGGATACGAATTAACATCACAACCGTTACTGACAACAGAACATGCTGTTAGTGACACATGGATGAGGCGTATCAAAATCGGGTTAACGTATCTGCTTTTTTTGAATATATTCGGCACGCTTATTAAAAGCCCCGTAACGCTGTATTATTTAATATATGGTGGCTATCCTTTTCTTTTCCTATACCTCGGCTTTACATTTTTATATGTGGTAGATAAGGTGCTCTCAAAAGGATCCGGTTTTACACCATACGAGTTTATCATTTTTTTTATTCTCACCTATATAATGCTTCAAGCAGGCTTTGTTACAAATTATTACTTCGGACAGCCGGTAATGCTTGGAATGTCTGCAGAAAAATCATGGCTAGCTATTCTTTCCGGCATATTTGTTTTTTACTTATTGAAGACCAGGATCCTGGATCTAACTATCATCCGTGATGCGCTGATTTTTACTGCGTGGTTCAATACCCCCTTTTATTTACTGATGATTTTGGCGCTTAACCCAAATCAATTTCAGGGAACCCTTTTTGTGTATTGTAATCAGGTGAAGGGTGGTTGCCAGTTTGAGTTCGACATTTTTGGGCTTGAATTCGCGACCATCTACTATTTTATTCGTTTTCTTCGAACTACCAGATGGAAATATGCCGTATTTTTTGTGTTCTTTTTTTCTTATATCTTCTTCATAAATCAAAAGCGCGGCACTTCCGTAGCGCTTTTAGGCACCATGGGTTTATATTTCCTGATTTATACAAATATCGAAAAGATCATTTTTTATACCGTTACTTTTTTCCTTGGCATTGTGGGTGGAGTAGGGCTGCTGGAACTGGTACGTCCTGACATTGTTGCGCGTATAGTGCAGATGTACACAGATGTATTACTGGTGCTTGAAGGTAAAGCAACCGGGGAGGCCTCCGCAGATGCGCGCATACGGGAATCGAATACCGTATTTAAATACTTTAATCTCCATCCGGGTAGCTGGTTTTTTGGAAATGGGAAAATCAATAATAACTGGCAGTCTGGTCCGCATGGTGAATTCGGGCATTTCTATGCTTCAGATATTGGTATGCTGGGAGTAGTTTTTCAATTTGGTGTATTGGGCCTTCTTGTGGGCTTAATGCAATACTGGCTGGTATTTAGAACGCACCGGAAGCTTAGCAGGTTTTATAGGAAAGATTACTTTTATCAGGGAGTCCTGTTTTTTATTATATTTTTTATTGTAAGAGGAATTCCATCAGGAGGAAATTTCTTCGACCCGGGAATGGCTATTGCCTCTTCTTTTATAGCTATCCATTATTTCTTTTATTATATGCAATTGCATCCTTCCCGGAATTATAAATATTTCAACAGGCAACAACAACTTTTAGATTGAGACCGATGGCGAATGCTTTAAAGTTACCCAATCTGATTATCGGGGGTGTGCACAAAGCAGGAACCACTTCTGTTTTTACTTATTTAGGTATGCACCCTGAAGTGTGTGCTTCAATTAAAAAAGAAATCGGATTTTTTATGCCGTTGAAATACGGAAAAAATCTGCCTCCCATAGAAGAATATAGTAAATACTTTGTCCAGTGCAATGAGGAGAAAAAATATTTTCTGGAAGCTAGTCCCAGTTACCTGTATGGGAAAGAGTTTATAGCAGACAGCATTTTGAAAGAATGTGGCGCTAATACCAGGATGATATTTATTTTAAGAAATCCGGCTGACCGGCTGTTTTCCTTTTATGAAAGAAAAAAGGCAAATGCTTACCTAAATTCATCAATTTCATTTTCTGACTTTATTCATACCTCTGAAAAACTAATCAATACAAGGCTGGAAGACCATCGTGAAGATGAAGAAGCTATTTACATAAGAGGAATACAGGAAGGTTTTTATATAGATTATTTGCCTGTTTGGTTTGATAAATTCGGTCCCAATCTTAAAATTCTTTTTTTTGAAGAACTTAAAAAGGACACCATTTCTTTTATGCAATCACTCTGCAATTGGCTTGATATACCTTTTGATAGCTATAAACCTGAAGACTTTAAAGTAGAGAATCAAACCATTGCTTACAGGAACAGGTTCCTTCATAAAACCTTACTCTTTATTAACAAAAAATTTGAAACGCTTTGGCGCAAAAATGTTTCTTTGAAGCGTACCTTACGAGGCCTTTATAAGCGTGTAAACGCTGAGGATAGAAAACGTGAGCATATGAATGAGGAAGAGCGCCAATACCTTAATACGCTTTATCAGCCTTACAATGAACAACTTTCTGATTTCCTGCACAAGAAAGGGATAACACTGTTGCCGGATTGGCTAACATAACGGAAATGCAAAAAAAGCTACCTAATTTCTTTATTGTCGGCGCTCCTAAAGCAGGAACTACTTCCTTATATTATTATCTCGATAAGCATCCGGAAGTGTTTATGAGTCCTATCAAAGAGCCGAACTATTTTTCATATAATGAAACCGTTGCCCAGGATTTATATCATAAAGAAAAGGGAGTAGGAACACTTAAGGAATATCTTGAGCTTTTTAAAAATGTAAAAAACGAGAAGATAATTGGTGAAGCCAGTGTCTCCTATCTTTACTATCCCTCCGTCCCGCAAAAAATTTATGATTTCAATGCTGATTCTAAAATCGTGATTGTGCTGCGCAATCCTGTGGACCGTGCTTTTTCCCACTATTTCATGGAGCACAAATTAGGATACGTTCACGCTCCCCTTGAAAAGATTTTGTTAAATAATCTAAAGCATAAACATGCTCACCTGTATTATCAGCAGTATGTTAAATTAGGAATATATACCCCGCAGGTAAAACGATACCTTGACATATTTGGAAAAGATCGTGTAAAGATTTTTATCTACGAAGATCTCGATCTGAGTAAGGAGAAAATGATTCGTGAGCTATTTGATTTTTTAAGTATTGATAAATCAATTTTGCCTGATCTGAATCAAAAGCATAACTCTTACTCTACACCAAGGAATGAAGTGATACGTTTTTTATATGCTCAGAAAACACTGCGCTCAATGGCAAGAAAAATATTGCCTGCCGGTAAAGTGGATAAGGTAAAAAGCTTCTTCTTATCATCTTCAAAAAAAAAGGAGAAGCATGAAGAAGCAGTTGCGGTCATGAAAAATATTTTTAGACCAGACATTATAGAGCTCGAAAAATTGCTTAACAAAAATCTAAGTTCCTGGTATGAGCAATAGCGAAAAGCTGCGTGTAGCAATGGTGGAACCGATCGGGGGTCACAGTGGAAATGACTTTTATGATTTTGGCTTGTGCAAAGCAGTGGCCGATCTTGGGACGGAAATGGTTTTTTATACATGCGATGAAACGGATCTGGACACTAAATTTTCTTTCCCTTTTAAAACCGTAAAGCCTTTTAAAAAGATATACGGAAAGGATCCCAAGGTTATTCGTGGAGCACGTTATGCCTTTGGTTCTTATATGGCTTCCAGGCATGCTTCAAGGTCCGGATTAAAAGTAGTTCACTTTCATGTTTATCATTTTGCAGGCAGAGAGTACTTAAATTTCCTTTTGTTTAAGAGAAGAGGTTTTAAAATAGTAGCTACTATTCATGACATCGAAAGCTTTGATAAATTCGGACAGCAGATAGATCCGGCGAAATATGCAAAGTTTGAGCGGTTGATTGACCAGATTATCGTCCATTCTGATTACGCCCGCGATTCATTAAAAAAATACTTTCCTAATTTTAATCAGAATAGAATACATATTGTTCCTCACGGAGATTCCGATTTCCTGTACAACAGGCACATTGAAAAAGATACGGCCCGCCGTAAATTGAGTCTGCCCCCTGACAAAAAGCTCGTGCTGTTCTTCGGTCAGATAAAAAAAGTAAAAGGTTTGGATGTACTGTTAAAGGCACATGCAATTGTTCGGGATAGAATGCCCGATGTAAAGCTGGTGGTGGTAGGCAAACCCTGGAAGGTTGAACAGGATGAATTCGATCAGATTATTAAAGAAAAAAACCTGGCTGGTGATTGCATCTTAAATTACTCATACGTTCCTAATGAAATTATTCCTGATTATTTTGCAGCAGCTGATGTGGTCGCACTGCCTTACCGTGAAATATATTCCAGCGGTGTAATGATCCGGTCACTTGATTATAGCTCTGCAATCGTTGCTTCTGATCTCGATACGTTTAAAAAGATTATTGTGGATGGCCAAAATGGAGTTCTGTTCCGAAATGAAGATGAAAAAGACCTCGCTGAAAAAATTATTTATTTATTAAGCAATGAAGAGAAGTTAAAAATAATGCGTGCTAATGCAAAGAAAACTGCAGAGGAAAAATTTGGCTGGAGAATGATCGGTAACCGGGTGAATGAAATCTATAAACTCGCATTGAATGGCAAGTGAATATATATTTATTACAGGAGCTGCCGGTATGGTAGGCTCGCACTTAATTGACCATTACAGGAGATTTCTCCCGAAAAAACAAATCATCGGTACCTGGTTTTCTCCCACCATTGACGTAAAAGATATTAAAGGGATATGTAACTCCAGGATACTGGATGTAACCCATACCTGCAAAGTATTCGAGCTGATTAATAAGTTTCGGCCCGATAAAATTTTTCACCTTGCTGCTCAAAGCCTTCCTACCGTTTCCTGGCAAAAACCTATTGAAACCATTGAAGCAAATATGAATGGTACGGTGAACGTTTTTGAAGCGGTAAAAAAAATTCGTCTTCATAATCCAGACTACGATCCAATGGTTGTGGTAGCCTGTTCCAGTGCGGAGTACGGTGCATCACTTACGCCTGAAAATTCTCCGGTAAAAGAAGACACTCCTTTACTACCACTGCACCCTTACGGGGTGAGTAAGGTGGGGCAGGACTTGCTTTCATTCCAATATTTTCAGAATTTTAAGATTCGCTGTATAAGAGTGCGCATCTTCAATACAACAGGCGCCCGCAAAACCAATGATGTTACTTCAGATTTTGTAAAACGTGCATTCGATATTTCTAATGGATCTGAGAATAGTTTCCGCGTTGGAAATCTGGAAACGAGGCGCGCCATCACCGATGTGCGTGATCTGGTTAAAGCACTAGTACTTCTTTCTGAAAAAGGTAAAGCCGGTGAGGTATATAATGTGAGCGGTGAAAAAGTATACCAGGTTATAGAAATAATTCCGCTTATTGAAAAAGCAATCAATGTTAAACTAAATGTGGAGGTAGCACAAGATCTATTAAGGCCAAGTGATGAGCCTATTATCTACGGTGACAGCAGCAAATTAAAAAGAGACACCGGGTGGCAGCAGCAATATTCTTTAGAAGAGACAATAAGTGACATGCTGCGGTATTTGAAAGAGAAAGTTTGATAGAATATACAGTAACAGCTTCACCGACGCATACTACGACATATCAACTTTTTTCCATGAGAATTAATTTAAATGAGAATGGTTGCTGTGCTGTAGAATCTGAAAGAATAAATGTATTTGATCTTCCGCAAATTGATGGTCCTACTTCTGTCAATTCTGGAGCTACCGTAATGCTGTCTTTAGTGGACGGGTCTAAATACCCTGTTTCCACTACTTATGTTTGGAAATTAGGGAATAATATAGTTCAGCAAAGCGCACTGAATACTTATCAATTTACCGCTGGTCCAAGCACAGTAGGCACGTATACCGTAAAAGTTACCTTACCATCAAATTGTAATGAAAGTGCAGAATTAAAAATCAAACTCAATAGTGCTCGATTAAATGATTCAGCGAACAATGCTTTTCTCGGGAATTTTTATCTTTATCCAAATCCTGCCATTAATGCTGTTGCATTATCATTCTCGGGCAATGAATGGAATCAATCTTCAGAAGCATTTCTTCAGCTGTGCGATCCAAATGGAGTAATAATCTTTACCGAAATGGTTACTGCTAGTACAGATAGAAATACCATTTTGCATTTCCTTCAAACATTATATCTGGCTTATATCATGTACGAATTGTGAAAAATAATAAGACCATTTCCAAACCTCTTCTAATTTTCAAACCATGAAAATCAAGTGCTCAATATCCCTTGTGATACTGATGAATCTTTTTTACGCTCAAGTTATATTGGGTCAGGTTTGGAGACCTTTAGATCAGGGTCTTAATAATACGGTTTTTGCGATGTGTGTAGATTCTCAAAATAATCAATTATATGTAGGAGGTCATTTTACTAAGGCAGGAAGTATAAAAGTGCAAAACCTATCCATTTGGGATGGCAATACTTGGCTTAATGCTCCTGACATGCAAGACCAGGTAAATGCTCTTATTTATTTCAAAGGCCATATATATGTGGCTTTAGATAATGGTTGGGTTGGATATATCCAGGATAATGATTTTGTAATAGCCGGTACTTTTGACAATTATGTAAGCTGTTTTGCTCTTTATAAAGATACCTTATATGCTGGAGGGCACTTTACAACAGCTTACGGTTTTTTTGGTGAGGATGACAGGGAGGTAAATCACATTGCAAGGTTTGATAGTATTGGAAGATGGGTTTCATTGGGGAAAGGCGTTACGGGTCCAATAGATCCGGAGGTAGAAGCTATGCATGAGTATAATGGTGATTTAGTTGCGGGCGGATTCTTTAATATGGCCGGAGATAGTGCTGTAAAAAATATCGCACGCTGGGATGGAACGAATTGGCGTCCCATGAAGAAAGGCTTATATGATCCAGATAATGAGTACTCAGCTTACGTTGATGCGATGGATACCTTTCAAGGCAAATTAGTCGTAGGTGGTGAATTTCACCAGGCTGGTTCAATTCCATGCCATAGTCTTGCCACTTGGTCAGGCGAGTCATGGGATACATTAGAATATGTTGTAACAAATTCGGTAAGGACAATTTATAGTTCATTCGGTAATTTATATGTTTCAGGAATTATTGATGATGGGCTATCCGCGTGGAATGGCGTTAACTGGTACCAGCTGAACTGGGGTGGCGCGGGAGATATTTTTTCATTCAGAACTTTCCAAGGCCATATATACGCAGGAGGCGGATTTTATCAATTAAAAGATAGTTTAAATGAAATAGCATATCTTGACTATGCGACTTCTGCTGGTTCCATTGTGTCTGATGAATCGTTTTTACTCTTTCCTAATCCTGTAAGCGGTAAACTCATCATTAATTATAACATTAGTCAGCCCGCTCAGCTTTTACTTAGTGATCCATATGGAAGAACTCTCAAATCATTTACGATATCTCCAGCCTCTAAAAACGAAGTCATTGATGTACATAATCTTGCCAGTGGAATGTATTTAGTTGCTCTGCAGTCGGCAGGAAAGCGAATCAGTCAAAGGGTAATGGTGGTACGATAGTAATATAGCATGGTGGATTAAGTAAGTTATCTAAGATATATTTGAAAGAGAAAAGTTTATAGATTCGCGTTCTTCGATGAACGGATTGATAACCATTGTTTTCTTGGTGATTGCAAAAGTCTTTATGACTCTCGCATGGTATGGTCATTTAAAAGCTTTAAGAGTATAACTGGTTTGCTGCATTACCACTGATTATAGTTATTCTTATAAGCTGGGGCATTGCATTTATTGAATATTGTTTCCAGGTGCCGGCAAACAGAATGGGCTTTAAAGAGAATGGAGGTCCTTTTACTTTGATGCAGTTAAAAGTTATTCAGGAAGTAATAACCCTTGTGGTCTTTACGATATTTACTCTTATTTTTTTAAAAATGAAACATTAAAATGGAATCATCTTGTGGGTTTTGGATTCCTTATTTTATCAGTATATTTTATTTTCAGGAAATAATTTAAGCACGAGTTTTTAAACTTCTACAATAATCACTTCCGAAATCTTTTTATCTTAATAGAATTATTAACCGGTAACCAGCAGCACAATGAAAGTAAATGATATTTTAAGGCGAAAGGGAAATTCTGTATATTCCATTACTCCCGGCACATCAGTTTACGATGCATTGAAACTGATGGCGGAAAAAAACCTGGGTGGATTATTAGTGATGGAAAGTGAGCAGCTGGTAGGCATCTTTACAGAACGGGATTATGCCAGAAAAATAATTCTGCTTGGCAGAGCTTCGAAGGACACGCTGATCCGTGACGTGATGACTGCCGAAGTGCGTACCATTACAAAGGATACGGAGATCGGTGAATGCATGCAGCTCATGACTAACAAAACCATTCGCCATTTGCCGGTTATGGAAGATGGAAAAGTTACGGGCATCATTTCCATTGGCGATGTGGTAAAGTTTATAATAGAAGAGCAGCAGGGAATTATTGAACATCTGCAGAGCTACATTGCAGGAACATGACCTTGCACTTTCAGCTAATTTAATATCATAATAGGTTTCCTCCATACAAGAAAACTGTGCTTGTAGACCATAGCGGATTTTAGTAACTACAAGATCAATATTTCTACATTTGCCACCTTTTAATTTATAGAACTGGTAATGGCGTTCATTTTTGTAGTTGGAAACAGCCGAAGCGGCACCACTATGATGGGTCGCATCCTGAACAACCATTCAAGGATCCATACATTTCCCGAGCTCCATTTCTTCGAACAATTATGGTCAGGTAAAGACAAGGATAAAATACTGTCTGCAGATCAGGCAGTAAAGCTTGCAACTACATTGCTCAATATTTCTGATAAAGGATATTTTGCAGTGCGGGAACCAGCAAAATACAGCGTTGAAGCCCAGCAGCTGACCAATAATCTCCAAGATGAAAAACTTACAGCTGCAAAAGTTTTTGCATCGGTTATAGTACATGAGGCAAGGAAGAACCATAAAGAATTTCCATGCGATCAAACACCTCAGAATGTCTTTTACATTCCGGAGATTTTAAATGCATTTCCTGATTCGCGAATCATTAATATGGTTCGCGATCCGCGCGATGTGCTGTTATCTCAAAAAAGAAAATGGAAAAGAAGGTTCCTCGGCGGCAAGCATGCTACCTGGTATGAAACCATCCGCGCCTGGACAAATTATCATCCTATTACTATCAGCAAGCTCTGGAATTCGGCAGTAAAGTCTGGTGATAGTACTAAAGATGAACGCTTATTAACGGTTCGTTTTGAGAACCTTTTAAAGAATTCCGATAACACTATTGAGCAGGTTTGCGAGTTTATTGGAATCGATTTTTCTATTGCGCTTAAGGAAGTGCCGCAAATAGGATCTTCAAGCGGAATGGATAAAAAGGATGTGAAAGGAATAAACTCATCCCGGGCGCAGAGCTGGTTAAAAGGAGGACTGAATAAGACTGAGATCTGGTTTTGTCAGCGACTATGTAAGGAACATATGCAGCAATACGGATATCGGGCAGAGAGTATTGTGGCGAATCCTTTCTTCGTAGTTGGTTATTATCTCCTTTTTCCTGTTAAGCTGGGATTCGCTTTTTTACTGAATCTGCACCGTATGAAAAATATTGCCGAAACAATCCGGAAGCGCTTGTGAAGTCAAAGACCCTCTTCTATAAAGTGCGGTCCCATCACTTCAATCAGGAATATAAGGATGAAAACCATTCCTGATAAAAATAATCCTAGTGCAAAGGCAATGCGATCCGCCTTGATTCCCATAAAACGGAAATGCTTATCATTCACTTTATTTTTTCCGTAAAAAGTAACAATACCTGTTATAACTAATACAAGCCCTGAGACAAGAATAAAAATGGTGTAAGCTTTCATAGGTTATCACAATGGGATTTATAACATAAGATCACCCTTTGATCAAATGCAAAGTAATTTTATAACGTTAAAATAATGTTATATAAAGGTGTATTTGTTTTTGAATAGCCATATTCTTAGAGTATAATAGACCCATTGCCGGAAAAATATTCCTGCTCTATTGGATAAACAGAAACCTTATTATACCTTTGCCATCCCTTTTTTAAAGCTCATTGAAATAATGGCACAGAGAATTAGAATTAAATTGCTTTCGTATGACCACTCACTGGTAGATAAGAGCTGTGAGAAAATTGTAAAAACTGTGCGAAGTACCGGTGCGGTAGTGGCAGGACCAATTCCCTTACCCACTGAAACAAAAGTATTTACTGTTTTGCGCTCGCCGCACGTTAATAAAAAAGCAAGGGAACAATTTAAACTCTGTACCTACAAGCGGTTGCTTGACATTTACACCTCATCATCCAAAACGGTGGATGCGCTAAGCAAATTAGAACTGCCCAGTGGTGTTGAAATAAACATTAAAGGATAACAATTAAATATCGACACCATAATGAAAGGTATTATAGGGAAAAAAGTAGGCATGACCAGCTACTTCGATGAAGGTGGCAAAAGCATTTCATGCACCCTTATTGAAGCGGGTCCTTGTGTAGTTACTCAGGTTAAGACTAATGATAGCGACGGTTATAATGCCGTTCAACTGGGTTACGATACTAAAAAGGACAAAAACACTACTAAGCCGCTGAAAAGCCATTTTGCCAAAGCAGGCAGTCCTGCCAAAAAGAAGGTTATTGAGATGCGGGATTTTGAGATCCAAAAAAGTCCTGGCGATACTGTAACAGTGGAAATTTTTGAGCAAGGAGAAAAAGTCAATATTACGGGAACTTCCAAGGGGAAAGGATTTCAGGGTGTAGTAAAGCGTCATGGATTTCATGGTGTTGGAGGTAGTTCTCATGGCCAGCATGACCGCAACAGGGCACCTGGTTCATTAGGTGGATCCTCATATCCTGCACGGGTTTTTAAAGGATTGCGGATGGCGGGAAGAGATGGCGGCAAAACGATTAAGATTCGCAATGTTTCGGTATTAAAAATCTTGCCGGATCAGAACCTTATCGTGGTGAACGGATGTGTTCCGGGACCGAAAGGTTCTTATGTTATCATTAAGAAATAACCGATTCTTTAAAGTATAAGAGCATGAAAGTGGAAGTACTCAAAATGGATGGAAACAAGGCAGGCAGAAGCATCGATTTGCCAGATACTCATTTTGGTATTGAGCCTAACGATCATGCCATCTATTTAGCCGTAAAGCAGTTTCTTGCAAACCAGCGCCAGGGAACCCATAAGGCAAAAGAGAAATCTGAAGTATCCGGGTCTACCCGCAAGCTGCATAAGCAAAAGGGTACTGGCGGGGCAAGAAAGGGCAGCATAAAAAATCCTCTTTACACAGGTGGTGGAAGAATCTTTGGTCCCCGACCGAGGGATTACAGTTTTAAGTTGAATAAAAAAGTAAAGGATCTTGCTAAAAAATCTGCACTCAGTTATAAAGCTAAGGATAACGGAATTGCAGTAATAGAAGATTTTCAACTGCAGGACCATAAAACAAAAGAGTATTTCCGCATTCTTAAAAATTTAGGAGTGGCGGAAAAGAAAATTATTCTGGTGATCGGTGAGGCCAGTAATAATTTGAAGCTAGCAAGCCGCAACCTGTCAAAATGTAAAATTTCAACGGTAAAAGATTTGAATACCTATGAGATTTTAAATGCTGGTACATTGCTATTTGTCGAAAGCAGTTTGAAACAATTTGAATCGACTAACGAAGTAAATTGAAACAACCATGGTAGATGTACTGATTAAACCACTAATTTCTGAGAAGATGAATCTGATTACTCAGAAGCTGAATAAAGTGGGCTTTCTTGTTTCAAAAGACGCAAATAAGATTCAAATAAAAAGCGCTGTAGAAAAGATGTACGGCGTTACCGTAAAAGGTGTGGCAACGGCCGTAAACCCGGGTAAGTTAACACAACGACACACCAAGACCGGAAGCAGTAAGGGTATGAAAAGCTCTTATAAAAAAGCATATGTTACGCTGGCAAAAGGGGAAGCAATTGATTTTTATGCTAATGTGTAGTGAAGTATAATATTACGATCAGGGAATAAATAGTATATAATGGCAGTACGAAAATTTAATCCGGTTACGCCGGGAACAAGGTTTAGAATCATTAACTCATTTTCAGAACTCACTTCGGATACACCTGAAAAAAGCTTATTGGTTCCGGCAAAGAAAAGCGGCGGTCGAAACAGCTCCGGGCGTCGTGCTATGCGATATATCGGAGGTGGTCATAAGCAAATGTATCGCCTGATAGACTTTAAACGCGATAAACAGGGTGTTCCAGCCAAGGTGCAGTCCATTGAATATGATCCAAATCGTTCCGCATTTATTGCTTTGCTTCATTATGTTGATGGTGATAAAAAATACATTCTTGCTCCACAGGGTTTAAAAGTTGGTCAAACACTTTTATCCGGTAGCGATGCCCCTCCTGAAATTGGAAATGCATTATTTTTAAAAGACATTCCTTTAGGTACCATAATTCATAACATAGAGTTACATCCTGGCAAAGGCGCCGCAATGGTGCGTAGCGCAGGTGCAAATGCACAGCTTAGCGCAAAAGAGGGAAAATTTGCAATAATAAAATTGCCTTCCGGCGAAAACCGCATGGTGTTGGCCACCTGTATGGCTACCATTGGCTCAGCATCAAATCCTGACCATATTCTAGAAACATCAGGAAAAGCAGGCCGCACAAGATGGAAAGGAACACGTCCGCGTAACCGTGGAGTGGCAATGAATCCGGTTGATCACCCTATGGGAGGCGGTGAAGGAAAAGCATCTGGAGGCCATCCGCGCTCCAGAAAGGGTTTATTAGCGAAGGGTTTAAAAACACGCCATCCTAAAAATCCATCCAGTAAATACATTATTAGTAAAAGAAAGAAATAATAAAATACATCCGTAAAGGATAACTTATTTTAAGTATGAGCAGAAGCATTAAAAAAGGACCATATGTCGACCATTCCCTTCAGCAAAAGGTTGATAAATTGAGCCAATCCGGAAGAAAGACGGTTATTAAAACATGGTCACGGCGGTCCACTATTACACCGGAATTTGTGGGTCATACTTTTGCAGTCCATAATGGAAATAAGTTTATTCCTATTTATGTAAGTGAAAATATGGTAGGTCATAAATTAGGTGAATTTGCTCCTACCAGGAATTTTAAAGGTCATTCATCTAAAAAAATTGTTGCTTAAAATTCGAGACATGGCGGAAGCTAAAGCTGTATTAAGAAACTGCCAATCATCACCGCGTAAAATGCGGTATGTGGCTGATGTAGTTCGGGGCATGAATGCAGAGAAAGCACTTTACATGCTTCAGTATAATGCGAAGCATGCTTCAAAGGATATAGGAAAATTACTGCGTTCGGCAATTGACAACTGGGAGAAGCAAAATGAAGGTACCCGCGTAGAAGATGCTCAGCTTATTGTAAAAACGGTCTTTGTAGATGGAGGCAAAATGTTGAAACGATGGCTGCCTGCGCCACACGGAAGAGCATATAAAAAACGTAAACGATCTAACCACGTTACCATTATCGTTGATTCGAAAATGGTGTTAATACCTGAAGATAAGGGGGGAAAATCCGTTCCGGAAACCGCCGTAGCAGATAGCAGCAGTGCCGGGGTTAACACCACACCGAAAAAGTCACGGCGAAGAAGGAAAAAGGAAATTGAAACAGTGGCATCATAATTAAAACACGCAACGAATAATATCAAATGGGACAAAAAGCAAATCCAATAGGTAACAGGCTTGGAATAATCAGGGGTTGGGAATCCAACTGGTTTGGAGGTAAGGAATTTGCCGAAAAACTTGTTGGCGATGAAAAAATCCGGACATACCTGAGGGCCCGTATTTCTAAAGGAGGCATTGCCCAGATTGTAATTGAGAGAACGCTTAATCGTATTACTATTACGATTCACACTTCCCGTCCCGGTATCATCATCGGCAAAGGCGGAGGAGAAGTTGATAGGATTAAGGAAGAATTAAAGAAGATTACAGATAAAGAGGTTCAGATTAATATAGTAGAAATCCGCCGTCCGGAAATCGAAGCTGCAATTGTTGCAGATACCGTTGCACGGCAGCTTGAGGCACGAATAAATTATAGACGTGCTATTAAAATGGCGATGGCATCAGCTTTAAGAATGGGTGCTGAAGGAATAAAAGTGAGGATCAGTGGCCGTTTGGGTGGTGCCGAAATTGCTCGTTCGGAAGAGATTAAGCAGGGAAGAGTGCCGCTGCATACCTTTCGGGCAGATATTGATTATGCCTTGGGCGAAGCGCAGACCGTATATGGTAAAATAGGCATTAAGGTGTGGATTTGTAAAGGAGAAGTCTATGGTAAGCGTGATCTTTCTCCAAATGTGGGTCAGAAAACAAATGAAATGCAGCGACCGAAAGGAGCCGGTCCCGGAGGCGATAGAAGAAGAGCTGGCGGTGCTCCTGGTGGCATAGGAAGAGGAAGGGATAAGGATAGAGATAGAGGTCGTGCAAAAGAATAATTAGATTTTAATACGGAAGATAAAGTTATTGAAACATGTTACAGCCGAAAAAGACAAAATACCGTAAAACACAGAGGGGTAAAATGAAAGGTAATGATGTGCGTGGTGCTCAGCTGTCGTTTGGTTCCTTTGGATTAAAGACCCTGGATCAGGCCTGGCTTACAGATAAACAACTTGAGGCGGCACGTGTGGCTCTAACACGGCATATGAAGCGGGAAGGGCAGGTGTGGATACGTGTATTTCCGGATAAGCCTTTAACAAAAAAACCTGCGGAAGTACGTATGGGAAAAGGTAAAGGAAATCCTGAAGGCTGGGTAAGTGTGGTAAAGCCCGGAAGAATTTTATTTGAGGCGGAAGGCGTATCACTAGCCATAGCGAAAGAAGCATTGCATCTGGCAGCACAGAAATTACCTGTACATACCAAGTTTGTGATGGCCCGTGATTATAAAGCGTAATTAATTTAAGTGTAAAACTAAAAGGTAGTCAATTAAGGATAATTGAAAGCAAATGGCAAACAAAAAAATAAATTTTAAGGAGCTGTCTACGCAGGAAGTAGTTGAAAAATTAAAAGAAGACAGGATGCATTATAAGAAAATGAAATTCAACCATACCGTAAGCCAGTTGGAAAACCCGATTGTATTGAGAAGGTCACGCAGAGACATAGCCAGGATGATAACGGAATTAAAAAAGCGCGAAACCGCTATTAATAAGTAATCAAATTATTGTGAAGGTCTCTTAACGCCGTTTACAATTGATAATAGATAATACATGGAAAGAAATTTAAGAAAATCAAGGATAGGTATTGTTACCAGTAATAAGATGAATAAATCTATTACGGTTTCTATTGAAAGGAAGGTAAAGCATCCCCTGTATGGAAAATACCTGAAAAAGACTAAAAAATTCATGGCTCATGATGAAAAACAGGAAGCCTCTATTGGGGACACCGTTCGAATAATGGAGACCAGGCCGTTAAGCAAAAGTAAGAGATGGCGTCTTGTGGAAATCGTTGAGAAAGTAAAGTAGAAAACAGCCTTTGGCATCTTTAATAAATAGTATCAGGTAATCAAAAAGAAAAAGCTGACAAAATTAAACAGATCAAGTCATGATACAGTCGGAATCTAGGTTGAATGTGGCAGATAATAGCGGAGCGCGCGAAGTACTGGTCATCCGGCTGCTAGGTCACTCCCGTCAGCGATATGCTTCAGTAGGAGATGTTGTGGTGGTTACTGCTAAGGATGTAATACCAGCAGGTCAGTTAAAGAAAGGAACCGTTTCCAAAGCAGTAATTGTTCGAACACGGAACCGCATCCGGAGAAAAGATGGCTCTTATATTCGCTTTGATGATAATGCCTGCGTATTGCTTAATCCACAGGATGAACCGAGAGGTACACGGATCTTTGGCCCTGTAGCAAGAGAATTGCGGGAAAAACAATTCATGAAAATAATTTCATTAGCACCCGAAGTTTTATAATAAAATATGAAAGCAAATAATACGGGCAATCGTTTTTCACCTAAGATTCATGTCAGGAAAAATGACATGGTATACGTCCGTTCCGGAGAAGATAAAGGAAAAAAAGGCAGGGTGCTTGAAGTGCTTGTGGCAGAAGGGAAAGCATTTGTAGAAGGTGTTAATATCGTCTCGAGACATACCAAGCCAAATGCAAAGAATACTCAAGGCGGGATTGTAAAAAAGGAAGCGGCCGTTCCTGTTTCTAAGCTTATGTTGCTCGATCCCAAAGGTGGCAAGCCAACGCGGGTCGGCAGAAAAATAGTTGACGGAAAATCTGTACGTTTTGCAAAGGGAGCAAAGAGCTCCGGTGAAATAATTAAGTAAAAGAGATAAGGACAAATGGAAAAATTCACTCCAAGATTAAAAAAACATTATACCGAACAGGTAATTCCGGCCCTGCAGAAGCAATTTAGTTTTAAATCAATCATGCAGGTTCCACGCCTGGAAAAAATCAGTATTAATCAGGGTGTGGGCGCGGCAACGGCGGATAAGAAATTAATTGACAATGCCATCCAGGAAATGACTTCTATTAGCGGTCAAAGAGCGGTATCAACCAAGTCTAAAAAAGATATTTCCAACTTTAAATTGCGGGTTAACACTGCCATAGGAGTAAGGGTAACACTTCGTGGAGAAAAGATGTACGAATTTTTAGATCGCCTTATTGCTGTGGCATTGCCACGTGTTCGTGATTTTAAGGGAATCAACGATAAAAGTTTTGATGGCAGAGGAAACTATACACTCGGTGTTACAGAACATATCATTTTTCCGGAAATCGATATTGATAAAATAACAAAAATCAATGGGTTTGACATCACTTTTGTTACTAATACTACCAAAGATGAAGAAGCAAAAGCTTTATTAAGCGAATTAGGTTTACCCTTCAAAAAAGATAAATAATGGCAAAAGAATCAGTTAAAGCCAGGGAAAGAAAGCGGGCAAGTATGGTGGCGAAATATGCTGAAAAACGAAAAGCCCTCAAAGCCGCCGGCGATTATGCCGCACTGGATAAGCTCCCGAAAAATTCTTCTGCAGTCCGCATGCACAATCGCTGCCAGCTGACCGGCAGGCCACGCGGATTTCTTCGGGAATTTGGTGTTTCAAGAAATAAATTTCGGGATCTTGCCTTAAATGGGAAAATTCCGGGCATCACAAAGGCAAGCTGGTAATTTGATAAAAGAATAATATTAAGTAAAACAAAGTTTAAGCAAATGGTTACCGATCCTATAGCAGATTACCTTACCCGCATGCGCAATGCATTAGCTGCAAACCATCGCATTGTGGAAATTCCCGCTTCTAATGTAAAAAAACGCCTCACGGAAATTCTTTACGATAAAGGGTATATTTTAAAATATAAATTTGAAGATAATGAAAGGAATCAGGGAGTCATTAAAATTGCTTTAAAATATAATCAGGTTACTAAACAACCGGCCATCAGAACACTGCGTCGGGCAAGCAGGCCGGGTTTAAGAAAATACGCTTCGGCAGATGAATTGCCAAGAGTTATTAATGGATTGGGAATAACAGTTATTTCTACATCTCACGGATTAATGACTGATAAGGAAGCGCGTGCCCAAAAAATTGGGGGTGAGGTTTTGTGCTATATTTATTAACGAACAACAATAGTTAATAGTAATTTTAAATTACAAACACATTAAACAGTACCATGTCACGAATAGGTAAATTACCGGTTTCAGTTCCCAAAGGTGTTGCTGTTACTGTTTCACCTGCTAATGAGGTAACGGTAAAGGGTCCAAAAGGACAATTGTCTCAAAGGCTTGATCCTGATATTACTTTGAAGATTGAAGATGGAGTGCTTAAGCTCGAACGTGCTACGGAGCAAAAACGACATAAAGCGTTGCATGGCTTATACCGTGCTTTGCTTGCAAATATGGTAAAAGGAGTTACTGATGGATATGAAAAGAAGCTTGAACTTGTTGGCGTAGGATTTCGTGCCACCGTAACCGGTCAGTTGCTCGAGTTGTCAGTTGGATATTCTCACCCGGTAATGTTTGCATTGCCTAAAGAAATTAAAGCAACGGCAGAGCAGTTAAAAGGACAAAACCCTGTGATTACTTTACAGAGCTATGATAAACAGCTGATTGGTCAGATTGCTGCTAAAATCCGAGGAGTTCGAAAGCCCGAACCTTATAAAGGAAAAGGTATTAAATTCAGCAATGAAATTTTGAGACGGAAGGCAGGCAAATCTGCTGCAACAGGAGCTAAATAATTTCAATCTACGGCAAAATCCGTAGTAAATATAAAAAGATGTCAGTTAGAAAAGAAGCAAGGAGAGAAAAAATACGAAGAAGGATTAGAAAAAGTCTTACAGGTACAAAAGAACGTCCCCGGCTTTCTGTTTTTCGCAGCAATCGCGATATATACGCTCAGATAATTGATGATGTTAACGGGCATACTTTGATTGCTGCTTCTTCCAGGGTAGTAAAATCAGAAACAGGTAATAAAGTGGATGCCTCAAAAGAAGTAGGAAGAACACTGGCCAGGCAAGCTGTTGATGCTGGTATTATCTCGGTGGTTTTCGATCGCGGAGGATACCTGTATCATGGGCGTGTAAAAGCGCTGGCCGATGGAGCCCGGGAGGGTGGATTGAAATTTTAATAATAAGCATTACTTGCAGTAACATTTAAAAAATTACCGTTACAGCAAAATGCTGATAATTCAATATTAAATATGGCACAAGCTAACATACAAAGGGTAAAGGCGAGCGAGCTGGATCTTAAAGATAAAGTAGTAAGCATTCAACGCGTTGCAAAAGTTACTAAGGGAGGCCGCACTTTTAGTTTTTCTGCACTCGTGGTAGTGGGTGATGGTAATGGTATTGTAGGCCAGGGTTTGGGTAAAGCCAGTGAAGTACAGGAAGCAATAACCAAAGGAATTGATGATGCAAAGAAGAATCTGGTTAAAGTGCCTATTTATAAAGGAACTATTCCACACGAACAAATATCTAAAAGCGGTGCTTCAAAGGTCTGGATAAAACCAGCCTCGCATGGTACGGGTGTAATTGCCGGTGGTGCTATGCGTGCTGTTCTGGAGAGTGCGGGTGTTACGGATGTATTGGCAAAGTCTCTCGGCTCTACTAACCCTCATAATGTGGTGAAAGCAACTATACTCGCCCTGTCAATGTTGCGCGATCCGATTAGTATTTCACAAACCCGGAATGTTAATTTAAAAAAAGTGTTTAACGGATAAGGTGTATGTCAAAATTAAAAATCACGCAGGTTAAAAGCGCTATTGATCGTTCTGCCCGTCAAAAGAAAACTATTGAAGCATTAGGCATTAGAAAATTACACATGTCGGTTGTAAAAGAGGATACTCCTCAAATACAGGGAATGATTGTAAAAGTGAAGCATTTAATTACAGTGGAAAAAGCAGAAATATGAATCTTAGTAGCCTGAAGCCTGCAAAGGGTTCTATAAAGAAGGTAAAAAGAATTGGCCGTGGTGAGGGCAGTGGCCATGGTGGCACTTCCACACGTGGCAATAATGGTGCAGGTCAGCGGTCCGGTAACAAAGAAAAGAGAGGCTTTGAAGGTGGTCAAATGCCTTTACAGCGTCGCCTTCCTAAGGGTGGTTTTAAAAACTTGTTCCGGAGAGAATATGAAATTATCAACCTAGGAAAGTTGCAGGAATATGCTGATAAATTCGGTATAGCTGATATCAACCATGAGACCTTAACTCAAAATCACATTATCAGAAAGAAAGACCGTGTTAAGATTCTTGGTAATGGCGAATTAAAAACAAAGCTGAATGTTCATGTGAATGCAGTCAGCGAATCAGCAAAAAGTGCAATTGAGGCAGCAGGAGGAACTGTTAACCTGATATAATCGCAATGAAACGTTTCATTCAAACTATACAAAACATCTGGAAAATAGATGACCTGCGTCAGCGTATCTTATATACCCTGGCTTTGGTTTTCATCTATCGCGTTGGTTCTTACATCGTGCTTCCGGGCGTAGATGCTGTTCAGCTCGAGTCACTCGGTCAGCAGTCAGCTAAAGGAGTATTTGGCCTGCTGGATATTTTTGCAGGAGGCGCCTTTTCCAGGGCTTCCATTTTTGCACTTGGCATTATGCCTTATATCTCTGCTTCTATTGTGATGCAATTGTTGACGATGGCGATTCCTACATTTCAAAAGATGCAGAAAGAAGGAGAAAGCGGTCGCAGGAAAATAAATCAATTTACTCGTGTCTTAACTGTGTTTATTACAGCTGCACAAGCTTCAGGCTATGTTGTATATTTAAAAAGCGGACTTGGAGCCAACCTTGTTAACGACAATGGCTTATTCTGGTTATCCTCGGTTACCATTCTTACTGCAGGGACCATCTTTGTAATGTGGATGGGCGAAAGAATAACCGATCGCGGCATTGGAAATGGAATTTCACTCTTAATCATGATAGGCATTATTGCCCGGTTACCATTTGCTTTAATTTCAGAATTCGAAAGCCGTATTAATGAAGGAGGGGGGGCAATAGCCTTTCTATTGGAAATTGCGGTTTTATTGGGAGTTGTAGTGGTGGTAATTATGCTGGTACAGGGAACCCGGAAAATACCGGTTCAATATGCAAAAAGGGTAGTAGGAAATAAGCAATATGGCGGCGTCCGGCAATACATACCATTAAAAGTTAACGCTGCCGGAGTTATGCCTATAATCTTTGCGCAGGCTTTAATGTTTATTCCGGCAACTATAGCCCAGTTTTTTCCTGATTCGGCTGCTATGCAGGGAGCTACAACCTTTACAAATCCCGGTTCCTTTTGGTACAGCTTTATATTTACCATACTAATAGTGATTTTCACTTATTTTTATACAGCCCTGATCGTAAACCCGATTCAGATGGCTGATGATATGAAACGTAATGGAGGTTTTATTCCTGGCGTAAAACCCGGAAGACAAACTGCCAACTTCATAGATAATGTAATGTCAAGGATCACTTTACCAGGTGCATTATTTTTAGCCTTTGTAGCAATTATGCCATCTTTTGCCAGAATTTTTGGTGTAAATACTCAGTTCGCCAATTTTTACGGTGGAACATCACTACTTATTTTGGTAGGTGTGGTTTTGGATACTCTTCAACAGATTGAGAGTCATTTATTGATGCGCCATTATGATGGCTTAATGAAATCAGGCCGGATAAAAGGCCGTACTCAAGGTGTACAAGTTTCTTCCTGATATGATTTATTACAAAACAGTTGAAGAAATTGAGAACATCAGGAAAAGTTCTTTGCTTGTTTCCAGGACCCTTGCTGAAGTAGCAAAAAACATTAAGCCTGGTATCACCACGATTGATCTGGACGTTATTGGAGAAGAATTTATTCGTGACCATGGAGCGTATCCGGCTTTCCTTGGTTACAGAGGGTTCCCGAACACACTTTGTGTATCAGTAAATGAGCAGATAGTTCATGGGGTACCCGGAAGTTATGCTTTAAAAGAAGGTGATATTGTATCTATCGATACAGGAGTTGTGCTAGATAAATTTTATGGAGACAGCGCCTACACCTTTGCTGTAGGAGAAATAGATGAACAAAAAAAAAGGTTAATGCAAATTACCCGGGAGTCGTTGTTTCTTGCAGTAGAACAGGCACGCGTTGGGAAGAGGATAGGGGACATTGCATTTACCGTGCAGGACTTTGTTGAGCGAAATGGCTATTCAATAGTCAGGGAACTGGTTGGTCATGGTCTGGGGAAGAAATTACATGAAGATCCGGAAGTGCCTAATTATGGTAAACGGGGTGCAGGTACCAAGTTGCTGGAAGGATTGGTTATTGCCATTGAACCGATGGTGAATATGGGTAAGCGAAACGTAATGCAATCACCTGATGGTTGGACAATTTATACAGAAGATAAATTACCCTCGGCGCATTTCGAACATACTGTTGCGATTACCAGGAATGGTCCTGATGTGTTAACCACTTTTGAATTCATTGAAGAGGTTGTTTACGGAACCGTTGTATAGTCAGCAATTAAAACCGATATTTGCACCTCAAAAATTTGAATGGCGAAGCAGGATTTAATAAAACAAGACGGGACAATTACAGAAGCGTTATCTAATGCAATGTTTCGGGTTCGTCTTGAAAACGGTCATGAAATTATCGCCACAATATCCGGGAAAATGAGGATGCATTACATCCGGATTCTTCCAGGCGATAAGGTTACAGTTGAAATGTCACCTTATGATTTAACAAGAGGAAGAATTACATACCGGTTTAAGTAATACCAGATAGGAAAACATTAATAACATTTAATCGATATATAATGAAGGTTCGGGCATCCATAAAAAAACGAAGCGTAGACTGCAAAATAGTTCGCAGAAAAGGAAAGCTTTACGTCATCAATAAAAAGAACCCACGTTTTAAACAACGTCAGGGTTAAACTCTTGCAGCGATAATAAGATCTCTTATATCTTTTAATAACGGTTAAGATCAATGTCTTAACCGCAGAAAAAAATAAAATTAATGGCACGTATCTCAGGTGTTGATTTACCTAAAAATAAGCAGGGCTATGTAGGGCTCGCTTATCTTTTTGGTGTTGGCCAATCAGGCGCAAAAAAAATTTTACAGGATGCGGGAGTTGACATTTTTAAGAAGGTAAAGGACTGGAACGATGATGAACTGAATTCTATCCGTACGATTATAAATAATGATTGGAAAGTAGAAGGTGCACTTCGTTCCGAAGTTCAGCTTAACATTAAGCGGCTGATGGATATTGGATGTTATCGTGGCATTCGTCATAGAAAGGGCTTGCCTACAAGAGGGCAGCGCACACGTACTAATTCCCGTACAAGAAAAGGTAAAAGGAAAACAGTGGCCGGTAAGAAAAAGGCACCAGCTAAGAAATAGAAAGTTAATTATCAACGCTTGACAAAGCAAATTATATAAGAACTAATAATTTTTGCATTCATGGCAGAAGTAAAAAAGGTAGCTAAGAAAAGAACGATTAAGGCAGAGCCGGAAGGTCATGTTCACATTCAGGCCAGTTTTAATAATATTATTATCACCTTCACCAATAAAACCGGTCAGGTTATTTCCTGGTCATCTGCGGGAAAGGTAGGTTTTAAAGGTTCTAAGAAAAATACTCCTTATGCTGCCCAGGTTGCGGCGCAGGAGGCTTCAAAAGTTGCTCATGACTCAGGAATGAGAAAGGTAGAAGTCTTTGTGAAGGGACCCGGTTCAGGGCGTGAATCAGCGATTCGATCAATTTCAGCTTCAGGTATTGATGTAACGGTGATCCGCGATGTAACTCCGCTTCCGCATAATGGCTGCCGCCCCCCTAAAAGAAGAAGAGTTTAAATATCAGATAATTTTAGATTAAGACTATAATATGGCTCGATACACAGGACCCAGGGCAAAAGTGAATAGAAGTTTCGGTGAACCGATTATGGGTTATACCAAAGCACTTGAAAAGAAAAATCACCCTCCCGGAATGCATGGGCTGTCGCGCAAGAAAAAGCAGACGTCCGAGTATGCAACGCAGCTTAAAGAAAAACAAAAAGCAAAGATGACCTATGGCTTGCTGGAGCGGCAGTTTGCCAGATTTTATGGTGAGGCCGTCCGTAAAAAAGGAGTTACGGGTGAAAACCTTCTCAAGCTGCTGGAATCAAGACTGGATAATACAGTGTATCGTTTAGGTATTTCACCGACACGCCGGGGTGCCCGTCAGCTTGTTTCCCATAAGCATATCACGGTGAATGGAAGAGTAGCTAATGTTCCTTCTTACATTTTAAAACCGGGTGATGTAATTGGATTGAAAGGTAAATCTGCGGAGTTTGGTGCTGTTAAACAGGCGCTTGGGAACAGAGATGCAAAATATCCATGGCTCGAATGGAATAGCGATAAGCTTCAGGGTATTTTTCTGGCCTTGCCTGAAAAGGATCAGATACCAGAAAATATTCATGAGCAATTAATTGTGGAATTGTATTCAAAATAATCTTGTTTCCAATACTGCACTACTACCGTTTACATTCTTACTCAGATCAAGTAATTTTCAACATAAAACAATTATAAATGGCTTTACTAACATTTCAAAAACCTGATAAAATCGTTCTTCAAAAAGCAACAGATTTTGAAGGGTTATTTGAATTTCGTCCACTTGAACCGGGCTTTGGCGTTACCATTGGAAATGCTTTAAGGCGGGTCTTGCTTTCTTCATTAGAAGGCTATGCCATCTCTTCTGTTCGCATCAGTGGCGTGGACCATGAATTTTCTACTATTAAGGGAGTGATTGAGGATGTAACGGAAATCATTCTGAATCTAAAACAAATTCGTTTTAAAAAGACCACCGAAGAGGAATTGCCTCAGGAGAAGGTTTTAATTTCTATAAAAAATAAAGATGATTTCCGGGCAGGTGATATTGAAAAGGCATCCTCTAATTTCAGGATCATGAATCCTGATCTTGTGATCTGCAGAATGGAGCGGAGTGTAAAACTTGATCTGGAAATTATGGTATCTAAAGGGCGGGGTTACGTACCTGCTGAAGATAATGAAATAAAAGACGCACCCATTGGCACAATTGCCACCGATGCTATCTATACGCCGATTAAAAATGTTAAGTACAGTGTGGAAAACACACGTGTGGAGCAGAAAACGGATTATGAAAAATTGATTTTTGAAATTGCTACTGACGGAACTATTCATCCTGAAGAAGCAATAAAAGAAGCCGCTCGCATTCTTATTCAGCATCTGATGCTGATCTCGGATGAGAATATAACTTTTGACAGCAAAGAGAAAAAAGAGGATGATGTAGTGGATGAGCACATACTTCATATGCGTAAATTGCTGAAGACACCTCTTGAAGATTTGGATTTGTCTGTAAGGGCTTACAACTGTTTGAAGGCTGCTAAAATCAGCTCACTGAGTGAATTGGTGAAGTATGATACCAATGAGCTTTTAAAATTCCGGAACTTTGGTCGTAAATCCTTAATGGAAATTGAAGCATTAATTAATGAAAAGGGTCTTCATTTCGGAATGGATTTAGGCAAGTTTGGTTTAGAGGAATAGGTAAGGATAATTGGATGTATCCACATTAAATTTAGATAAGTTGATATGAGACACCAGAACAAAATCAACCCCCTTGGCAGGGATACGCAGCACCGTAAAGCATTGATGAGCAATATGGCTACTTCATTGATTTTACATAAAAACATAACCACTACCACGGCTAAAGCAAAAGCATTGAGGGGTTATGTAGAGCCTTTACTTACAAGAGCTAAAAAGGACAGTACGCATAACCGCCGCATGGTATTCAGTTTACTTCGCAGTAAAGAGGCTGTGGATTTATTGTTTGGTGAAGTTGCCGAGAAAATAGCTTCCCGGCCGGGTGGCTATACACGCGTAATCAAAATTGGATTTCGCCCCGGAGATAATGCTGATATGGCATTAATTGAATTAGTTGATTACAGCTTATTGAGCGGAGAAGTAAAAGAAACCGATACAACCGCTGAAAACATCCAAAAGAAGCGCACAAGGAGGGCCGGCAAAAAGTCCCCAGGAATGAAAACAGAATCAAAAACGGATAAAGCAAGAGGTGAAAAAAAGCCAACTACCAAAACACCAAATGCACCAAAAATCAGGCAGCGAAAAACGGGTGGTTCTTAAAGACTAATGCAAATAACCAGGATAGGGCGTCCCGAACGGACGCCTTTTTTTTGTTAACTATTAAAATGAATGTCTCTCAAATAGTTTCCAAGGCATGCTCTAAATAATTGATGGTAGAATGCAATCGAATTATTGTTAATAAAGCCTCTTCCGCACAAATTCTTCTTTTCCACTATAACCTTATTACTTGCTTTTTAATCTTAAATATCATAACAAGAATTTTAATTGCATTGTCCTTATTATGTTGTTCAGCATAGCACTTCATAATTGACGTTAATATCACATATGCAATATTTTGCTTACAATAATTTTCATATTGAATGCAGATGCATAGCTTTGAAAACTGTATATGTAAATGAAGCTTTCCCTAAAAAATACTCTTTGAGAAACAGCTGTTGTATCGTGTTTTTGGTGTTAATACACCTTACAAAACTGGTTTCTGCGCAATTTGATAATAGCAGCTTAAAAGATTCAATTCCTATCACATCTGATAATTCCAGATGGATAAAGCTGCGCGTATCGAATTCAGTATTTATGAAAGATAATGAATACTTCAACAGGATTGCAACGGGATATACTTTTTTTGGAGATATGCTTAACACCTCTGTAACCTGGAATCCCAATCCCTTTTTTCGCATTCAGGCAGGTGTGTTCTTAAGAAGAGATTTTGGAAATGATACCATTCGCCAGGTAATTCCTGAAATTACCATGAAAGCCGAAAGAAATGGTTTTGCCTTAATTGTGGGAACGCTGGAAGGTAATTTGAATCATGGTATTATTCAACCTATGTTTGATTTTGAGAGATATATTAATAAGCATGTTGAGAATGGTGGTCAGGTGCTTATTAAAAAAAAATTATTTCAATCAGATACCTGGATTGATTGGGAACGCATGATCTATCCGGGCTCCAATTTTAATGAGGTTATTACAGCCGGTTTTAATTTAAACGGAAGAATTGTTAATAAACCTCACTGGCAAATCGATATCCCGGTTCAGGGTGTTATACATCACTTTGGCGGTCAGATAAATTCTAATCAGGAGGGCCACATTGTAACTTTATGGAATGAATCATTTGGAATGCGTATAAGCTGGTTACATGAGCAATCATTTTTAAAGGAAATTCGCCTTGATAATTATTATACCTATTTCAAAAATCTCAGCCCTTTTAAACAGAGCCTTGATTCGATAGGGCATGGCACTTATTTAAACGTTTTATTCAAATCAAAATTTAACATTGATTTGCTTATTAGTTATTGGAATGGTCAAAATTATATTGCTGGAATAGGTGGATTACTTTACCAATCTCAATCCTCCCTCGATAGAAATTATTATGAGCCTCAACGTGAATTACTGCTCGCCAGTCTTATGTATGAAAAAGAATGGTTTCCTGGTTTTTATGTCAATCTCCGCTTTGAGCCATACTATGATTTTCAGAACAGATTATTCGAATACTCATATGGGGCGTATATGATTTATAAGACAGAATTTAAATTAGTCAGGCTAAAAAGGTCCTCTTCGGATAATTGACAAATCTTTGTCTGAATTCAGATATCATCTTTACCAAATTCATTCACTTGAGAGCCATCTTCCCATTTAGCCACTACTGCTGTGGCTACTGCATTGCCGATTACATTGGTGCATGCCCTCCCCATATCAAATAACCAATCTATAGCCAGTAATACTGTTAATCCTGCTGATGGAATATTGAAAACAGTAAGCATTCCGGCCAATACTACCAATGAAGCTCTGGGTACACCAGCCATTCCCTTGCTGCTTACTAGTAACACCAGCATCATAGTAATCTGCTGACCAATAGAAAGATCCATATGGTATGCCTGTGCAAGAGACATTGCAGCAAATATCATGTAGAGAATGGAGCCATCCAAGTTAAAGGAATATCCCAACGGTAATACAAAGCTCACAATGCGGTTGGAACAGCCAAATCGTTCCAGGCCCACAATGGTCTTCGGCATTGCTGCTTCTGAGCTTGCAGTAGTAAAAGCAATAAGCATGGGTTGTTTAACCTCATTAAACAGTTTAATGAAATTAATTTTGGTGAGAAGGCAGATTGAAAACAAAATTCCGAATATAAAAATCAGCAACCCTGCATAAAACAAAACGATAATAGTAAAATATCCCTTTAATATTGTTAGACCCTGCTGTGCAACTACTGATGTAATGGCCCCAAAGACTCCGATGGGGGCCGTTTTCATTACATATCCGGTAAGCTTTAGCATGGCATGGGCTGCAGCATCAAAAAATAGAATTATAATTTTTCCTTTTTCCCCGATTGCAGCCACTGCTATCCCAAAAAAAATGACAAAAATAATGATGGGCAAAATCTGATTATGTGCCATTGAATCCACCACACTTTCAGGAAAAAGATGTGTTATGAATTCCTTTGCATTAAATTTATTTGTGGCTATTGAAGCCGATGTTTCCTGCTGCAGATTTAATGTTTTACCCGGCTGAAAAATATTTACTATTGTCAGGCCTGTTAGCATTGCTAACAAAGCAGCCACAGTAAAATAGACAATAGTCTTCAATCCTATTCTTCCCACTGTCTTGAAATCTCCTGCTTTGGCAATGCCTACCAGCAGCAAAGAAAACACCAGCGGTGCAATGATCATTTTGATCAGCCGGAGAAAAATATCACTCAGGATTTGTATAGAGGTACTAAAAGATTTCAGCTGTTCCGGATCACTGTGGGTGGCTCTAAAGACTTGCCCGACAATAATGCCGAGCACCATGGCAATAATGATCTGTACGGTGAGATTAAGGCGCCTGAGCATATTTTTTTTGGTCAGGCGGCAAGATAAAATATATTGATAAAAGACTCTGCACTAAATCAGAGTCTAGAAAATATGTGGGATTCAAAGTGCACTTACACTGCCCGAGCCGGTAACATCCTTATGAATGGAACCGGGAGTTCCTTTATAGTACACATCGCCGCTTCCTGTTACTTCGGCATCGAGTGAGCCATGAACACCGATTTTTATGGTTCCGGAACCTGAAATAGATGCTTTTACCGATTCGCCGGATAATTCAGCAGCCTGTATTTCTCCGGATCCATTAATATTCAACTTAACACTTTTAACATTTCCGGTAAGCCTGGAAACAGTTCCTGATCCATTTACTGTAGCAATTAGGTTATCACTAACCAATCCTTTCATTTCCACTCCGCCTGATCCATTTACCTCTGCGTTAAATGTGCTGGCAGAAACGTTTAACATTTTTAAATTGCCGGATCCGTTTACTTCCAGTTTCATTTTATCGGATGAAAAATCACCCTGGGCATAAACATTTCCTGAACCGTTTATTTCTACTCCTGTTAAAGCGGGCAAACTCACGTTTATCTTAATATCAAGAGAGGTGCGTACATTAGTATGATCCTTATACCTTATAATTAATGCATCTCCTTTAATTTCGGTTATAAGTACATCCTGAACATTTTGCTGGGCGGAAATACTGCAATTAAAATTTCCCTGCGTTAAGTATACATCCCCCGGAACATTCAATGTAATATTTTTAAAATCGCTGACGTTGCGGCTTTGAGAAATCATTTCTCCTTTGCCTGTAATAACATTTTGAGAATTTACACACGAGGAGGTGACAATAAGAAGTAGCAGAATCAAAGAAAGAAAGGGTGATTTTTTCATAGAAGGAAAATTGTTTTATTAAAAAAATTAGATGAAAAGGATTAAGCTCATTATAGGAGCAAAAGTTACAGGTCTTCTATATTTTAAAATTTATTTCTAATCAATTTTGCCACATGCCGATCAATAGGAAAGGTAAGAAGATCTTCATGAAAATCGTTTAGTGTGATCCATCGGAATGATTCGGCGCCATTTGTTTCTTCCTTAAAATCAAACTTTCTAACCGAAAATGGAATCTGTGGTTCACCGATTGTTTTTATCAGATAATAAATACTGAGTACCTGGTAGTCTTTATTAAAGGCTGAAACCTGGAAAAAATCTGTAGTATAGAAATGTTCGGTTGGAATAATATCCTGTCCTAATTCTTCTTTCCATTCCCGTATCAGGCAGTCATGTGTTCCTTCGCCCCATTCCAGACCTCCTCCCGGAAACTTTGTAAATCGCTGACCTGCTTCCATTTCATCTGCAACCAACACTCCTCTTTCAACATCTATCAAAAGGCCGTAAACACGAATAATAAATTTTTCAGGCATACTTATCAGTACTATCGTCAATAAAAATAAAGCTAACTGATAATTAGCATAAAGTAAAAATGTTCACGAAGGAACATCATAATCTCAAAGTGAATTCATGAATGGCGGGGTTAACAATAAATCCTTGCTTTCTAAATAAAACATTAATATTTTTCGGAACAAAATCTTTCTATATGAGAAAACGACTTCTACAATCCTGTAGCTTGTTTTTATTGTTGCTCATTTACGCAAATACTGGTTTATCTCAGATGTCTGCAATAAAAGGTAAAGTTACAGATGCAAAGACAAAAGAGCCCCTTATTGGAGTGACTGTAACGTACTGGGAAGGAATAAAAACATTAAGCGGGGCTTCTACCGATGCAGATGGAAATTTCACATTGTCCATTGGTACGGCAGGTACAGTAATATTTACATACATTGGATATAAGCAGCTTCAGGTTCCTGCTTCAAGGGCAGCTTCTGGCAGACTGGATATTACATTGGAACAAGATATAGCTCACCTTGAGGAAGTAGTTGTAACCGGCCTTGCCACAAGCGTTAAGCGTTCAAATCTTGCTAATGATATTGCTACTCTCAATGCTAAGCAAATAACAGGAGTAACAGTTCCGACCACATTTGATGCAGCCCTGACTGGAAAAATTCCAGGCTCTAATATTTTATCAAATTCAGGTGCTCCAGGCGGTGGTATTAACGTACGCTTCCGGGGGGTTACCAGTATATTTGGAAATTCTCAGCCATTGTATGTGGTGGATGGTGTTTACTTTAACAATAATGCAATAGCAGCAGGCCTGAACACTATAACTGCAGCTCAACAAGGGGGAGCCGCCAGTAACCAGGATAATCCATCTAATAGAATAGCAGATTTAAATCCTGATGATATTGCAAATGTAGAGATCTTAAAAGGTGCATCAGCAGCTGCCATTTATGGTTCGCAAGCTGCTGCCGGAGTAGTTATCATTACTACCAAGCGAGGCACACCCGGCGAAACCAAGGTTTCTCTATCACAGGATTTAGGTGTTGTTATTCCAAGAAAATTATTAGGTGTTCGTCATTTCACAGCTCAAACAGCAGAAGGAACCTATGGCGCACAGGGTCTTGATTTATTTAGCCAGGCAAATGGCCAATCATGGAACTATGAAAAGGAATTATTTGGACATGCGGGTATTGCCTCTCATACTCATCTATCTTTCAGTGGGGGAAATGATAAAACTACTTTCTATGTCAGTGGTACTTATAATCATGACGATGGTATTGTAACGAACACAGGGTATAAAGCATATAGTCTTCGTGCTAATATAGACGAGAAGCTTTCGGATAAAGTTAACTTTTCATATAGCGGATCATTTATAAATACTTATGCTGATAGAGGACTTTTTAACAACGACAACAGAAGTGTAACGTTAAGTATTGCTCTTGCAACAACACCTGAATTTGTGAATTTACATTCAGTAAATGGCATATATCCGGATAATCCGCTGGGCGCCTCAAATCCCTTACAAACAGTAGCACTTATTACCAACAATGAAACCGTGGCGCGTACAACCCATGGCGCAGAAATAAAAATATCACTTTACCAAAACAATAAGGGATACTTGAATTTAGTGGGCCAGGCAGGTTTCGATTATTACAATTTTAAAACAACCTCCATTTTCCCTAGTGCTTTGCAGTTTGAATCGAATGGGAATGGAGATAATGGCGTATCTATACAGGGGTTCAATAACAACCTGAATTTAAATATTGGAGCATTTTTAGTTTACTACGCTAAACCAGGTGATAAGATTGATTTTACAACTTCAGCAGGGTTTACTGAAAATGAAAATCGCTTTGATGGAATTTTAAATACTGCTAAGAGTATTATTGGTGTACAAACCAATGTAGGTCAGTCAGCCGCCATTTCTGCGGATCAAACGCGTCAGCGAAATCGATTTGAAGGTTTTTTTGTTCAGGAAGAAATAAATTATAACGATCTCCTGATTGCAACAGGGAGTATTCGTCTTGATCGCAGTTCGAACGTAGCTGATTTCCTGAGATACGTAGCGTACCCCAAGGCATCATTGGCATTTAATGTAAATAAGCTTATAGGATCATCAAATAATCTTGATGCTTTAAAGCTTCGAATTGCCTACGGGGAATCCGGAAATTTTCCACCCTACGGTGTCAGAAGTACACAGCTCCCAGCTTCCAATATAGGGGGCTTAGGCGGCTCTACGGTTAACGATCCAACAGTTGTGTTAGGAAATCCTGATATTAAATCCGAGCGTCAGAAAGAATTAGAAACAGGCTTTGATCTATCCATATTCAAGGGCAGGCTATCGCTTACCGCAAGCTATTATGTAAAAACAGATGAAGATCTGCTGCTTCAGGCGCAATTGCCGAGTTCTTCCGGTTTTGCTACAAAATGGATTAATGGTGGAACACTTCAGAATAAAGGAGTAGAAATTCAATTAGGTATAATTCCCATAAGCACTTCTAATTTTATCTGGACATCTAATATCGCATTTTGGCTGAATCGTGCTACTGTTACCAAACTCGACGTTCCGGCATTTCCCCCACCAAGTGGTGGTTTTGGTACCACATTAGGCACTTACTTCCTGGAGCAGGGAGAATCTGCGACACAAATAATAGGTATCTCGCCTACCAGTGCGGATACGGTTTGGGGCAATGGAGAACCAAAGTTTCAAATGTCTTTTGCAGAAGAATTTATTATAGCTAAGAATTTTTCTTTAAATATTGTCGGATTATGGAAATACGATTATCAGATTATTAATTTATCACAATTACTTTTTGATTTGTTTGGAACCTCTCCTGATTATGATGCTCAAACTATTAGCGATCCAGCAATCGATCCGGAAGGCACGCCCAATGGAACTATCAGGGTCGATGCATTAGGAGTAACATCAAAATATTTTATTCAGCAGGCAGGATATTTTCGCTTCCGCGAAATTGGATTGTATTACAATTTCCCTTTAAAACAACCGGATGCAATCGTAAAAGGAGTTAGGATTGGTGTATCAGCAAATAACTTTTTTACCATTACTGATTATAAAAGTTATGATCCGGAAGTAAATAACTTCGGCATTAACGGCGTCGCAACCGGAATTGAGGTTAACCCTTTTCCTTCATCCCGGGAATTCTATGCTCATGTGTCTTTTGAATTTTAGAATATAAAGAAAGTAACTTTCTAAATCTTAAAAAATGAAAACTAACCTATTTATAAAACTGCCCTTAATGATTTGTATCAGCATCTTAATGCTGGTTAATGTAAGTTGTCAGAAATTTGATTATTCTAACTTTAATAACCCAGCTATAGATGAAGATACAGTAAATGCTAACAAAAGTGTTCTTCAATCCCTTGTAACAGGCACTGAGGCATCTTCCCGTACATATTTGCCTTATTATATAGATGATGTAGGAGTAGCAGGGCGGGAGCATATACGATATTCAGGCTCTGAGCCTCGTTATTTATCAGACCTGTTAGGTGCAGGAAGTTCTACCCTTAATAACAATACCTTTTATGTAACAAATCCATGGGGCTATTGCTATGCCACGATACGTACTGCAAATACACTTATATCGGCTGCAAGGAACTCAACCTTTATCACAGATGGCGAAAGACTGGGATATTATGCTTATGCGAAAACAATGCAAGCTTATCAATTACTAATGTGCCTTAATTTAATGGATACTATTCGCATCGATGTCGAAAATCCCCTTAATTTAGGGCCTTTAGTAGGGAGGGAAGAAGGCTTGGCTTACATCTTATCTTTTCTGGATGATGCCGCTAATGAATTAAAAGATCCTTCCTGTAGTTTTAGTTTCCTTACCACCATTTCATCAAGAGGCCCCGTTTCTGTTGCGTCTATTGAAACCCCTGCTGATTTCCTGTTGGTAAATCGCGCATTGGCTGCCCGAGTTGCTACATATAGTAAAAATTGGACTTTAACTCTAACCGATCTGGATCAATCCTTTTTAAACCGGGCTGGAGATTTTTATGCAGGAGTCTATCACGTATTTTCCAACGGTTCGCATGACATTACCAATCCTTTATATTTTCCGAGAAATGCAACGGGAGAATTGCGGGGAGTGGAGCCACATTATGCAACTGATATTTTGCCGGAAGACGATCGTATTAATAAGGCACCTCTGCGTGACATACCTTATTCTCAAAAAGATTTGACAAGCGACCGCGACGTTTTTATCTATCCAACTAATACTTCCCCGGTGGCCATAATTCGTAATGAAGAGTTGATTTTGCTTGCTGCTGAGGCAGAAATTAACCTCGGGCAAACAGCAAGTGCCATAAGTGACTTAAACATTATTCGTACTGCTCATGGGTTAACAGAATATACGGGAGCCACAGATCAAACAAGCCTTATCAATGAGTTGCTTTATGAGCGAAGATATTCTCTGGCATTTGAAGGTCATCGATGGGTAGACCTAAGACGGTATAATATGCTAAACATTCTTCCGCTTGATCGCCCTGATGACCACATCTGGACGAACTTTCCGATACCTCTGAGTGAAACTCATTAAATTACTTAAGTAATAAAAGAGGCCTTTTGTTAAATTAATGGCCTCTTTTATTTAAAAAGAATTAGAAAATATTAGGAATTCCCCGTCGCCTGGCCTGGTTCTGTAGCGGTGCTGGTTGCACTACTGCCTTCATAAAATTTAATATCAATAAAAATAGTTTTCAATGTATCGATTTTATTATTAAGTAATATCGAATTTCATTCCAACCTGAACATGGATCGTATTCAGCAAACATAATTTGACCATGTTTATTGACGTAGAAGAATTTATGATGGATGAAAAGGGATAAATATCACTTAATAAGGAATGTTCAGTATCATATATTTATTCTAAATAAAAAAGCCCTTCCCATATTGAGAAGGGCTTCCCCTAAATCATCTTCTGTCTCGATACAGGGTAACACCAAACCTATATGTTTGAAGAAAATGCGGGGTATAATAAATAGAGATCAAATTTCAATACTTTCATTCAAACCAAATATGTTTAAAAAGCTAACATTCCTAAAGTCTAATTTGGTGCCAAGAGTATTCAAAAAGAAGGGTTAAAAAAAGTTAACTCTTATATGACAAATGATTAAAAGATCGATGCAGAATCTAAAGACAGTTAAATAAAAAAGGCAGTGAAATATAAGAGCGGGAAACGGGATTCGAACCCGCGACTTTCAGCTTGGGAAGCTAACACTCTACCACTGAGCTATTCCCGCATGGAAAAAATTATTAATTATTCTGATTACAAATTATTTAAATCTGTCTGCAATTATTAGTTCTTTAACCCCTGCTTTATATTGATAAAATCCTTCACCGCTTTTTACGCCAAACTTACCGGCAGACACCATATTTTGCAACAACGGACATGGAGCATATTTTGAATTTCCAAATCCTTCCTGCAACACTTTTAAAATAGAAAGACAAACATCAAGGCCAATAAAATCAGCAAGCTGCAGTGGTCCCATGGGGTGAGCCATACCTAATTTCATAACGGTATCAATCTCAACAACACCGGCAACACCTTCATATAAAGAATAGATCGCTTCATTTATCATCGGCATCAAAAGCCTGTTTGCAATAAAGCCGGGATAATCATTAACTTCTACAGGACTCTTATTTAGTGTTCTTGATAGGTCCATAATTACCTTAGTAGTTGCATCGGATGTTGCATATCCCCTGATTACTTCCACCAACTTCATTACAGGAACGGGATTCATGAAATGCATGCCAATCACTTTATCGGCACGCCTGGTTTCTGATGCAATTTTTGTAATGGAAATGGATGAAGTATTAGAAGCAAGAATGGCGTTCGAAGGTGCACTTTGATCAAGTTGGGAAAATATTTTTAATTTCAATTGAAGATTTTCTGTAGCTGCCTCCACTATCAGTTCTGCGTCAGCAATACCGGAAGAAAGTGAAGTATTAATGCTGATGTTGGCAAGTGCACTTTCTTTTTCCGGTTCACTGATTAAATTTTTAGCCAGCATTCTATCAAGATTTTTTGATATAGTGGCTTTCGCTTTTTCCAAAGCTTCGTGAGATACATCAATCATGTTCACGGCGAATCCATGCATAGCGAATAATTGTGCAATGCCATTTCCCATAGTACCCGCACCAATTACACTTACTTTTTCCATGTTAAATACTTTAATGAATAATTATTAGCCGTTCTATAACAGGTTGTACAGCGCCTCCGGATATTTTTAAAAAATAAACTCCTTCCTCCAGATCTTTAATATACACATCCTGCTGTGAATTCAGCTTCATCCGTTTAAGTGGCTGTCCGTAAAGATTAAATAATTGTAAAAAAAAAGGCTCTGAAAGCGATCCGTATTTAATTGCTAAAATTTCATTTGCTATCAACGGATTGCGAAAAAGATGATTTGTATATAAAAATTAGCCCGGCAACTATTAAAATTCTTTGCAATGAGATGGATTTCAGTAAAGATATTATTTGTTAGAAATTAGTCACTGAAAAATTATGATGAGTCCGCAATTATCTCCTCTGATTTAAACAAAACCAGGCTAATGTTGTCTTTGGTATTTGTGAAGACATTGTGTTAATTGAAAGATAATTTATTGTAATACTGCCGTGGTAGATCGCATAGAAGAAAAACTTTCCATATTGGCTGATGCAGCCAAATACGATGTCAGTTGTGCATCGAGCGGAAGTAAGCGTATAAATAAAAACAAGGGTTTAGGAGACGCAACCGGAATGGTTATTTGCCATACTTATACAGAGGATGGCCGGTGTGTTTCCCTTTTTAAAATATTATTAACCAACCACTGCATATATGATTGTGCGTATTGTGTATCGCGAAAAAGTAACGATGTTAAGCGAGCGGCTTTTTCAGTAGAGGAAGTTGTAAGCCTCACCATTAATTTTTATCGTCATAATTACATTGAGGGCTTATTTCTCAGCTACAGAAAGAGCCTATGGTTTTTTCTATAATTGCTGGTTGTGGTCCTTTTAATTGAAAAATATTCGACCCTTATGAGGAGCAATATCAGCGGTTGTGGAAAGCATATTTTAAAAATGTGAGCATTCCTTCGAGAAGAAATATGCGCCTCCAGCTGCGCTATGTTCCTTCACGATACCGGAAGTTTTTAATTGAAAACAATAAACAATTGTTATGGCTAAAAAAGCAAAAACGAATAAACTGGGTGTTAAGAATTCATTGGTTAAAAATATCAATGCAAGAAAGAAAAAAAATAAATCGCGTCCTAAAGGCAAATCTACCGTTTCGAGGAAAAATTATAAGAACATGGAGGATAATTGGAAGAAGAAAGATTAATAGGATTCATTGTCACCCGGGAAATCAATATTTTTAATATCCTCCACGTAATGATTTACGGCATTTTTAATTTCATCATATAAATTAAGGTAACGCCTTAAAAACCGGGGCTTAAATTCTTTATTAATTCCGAGCATATCATGTATTACCAATACTTGCCCATCCACTTTATGACCCGCTCCAATTCCTATTATCGGAATATTTACCGAAGAAGCAACCTCGCCTGCTAGTGTGGCTGGAATTTTTTCCAGCACTATTGAAAAGCATCCCGATTGCTCCAGGAGCTTAGCATCGTCCCGTAGTCGCTCCTGTTCTTCGTCTTCTGTTGCCCTCACGGCATATGTTCCGAATTTATAGATGGATTGCGGTGTTAACCCTAAATGTCCCATAACGGGTACACCAGCCGAAATAATCCTTTCAATGGAATCCTTAACTTCCCGGCCACCTTCCAGCTTTACTGCATGAGCGCCGGATTCTTTCATTATTCTGATAGCAGAATTTAATGCTTCTTTTGAATTTCCCTGGTAAGAACCAAAAGGAAGATCCACAACCACCAGCGCCCTCTGAACCCCGCGAACAACCGAAGAAGCGTGGTAGATCATCTGGTCAAGGGTAATGGGCAAGGTGGTTTCATGACCTGCCATTACATTAGAGGCAGAATCACCGACAAGAATTACGTCGATCCCTCCGTCATCAATAATCCGCGCCATCGAATAGTCGTATGCTGTAAGCATCGATATTTTTACACCGGAAGCTTTCATCTCCAGCAGCGTATGAGTTGTAATTTTTTTCGCTTTTTTAAAATCAGTCATAACGCTTTCATTCATAAAAGCATAGTTTGGAAAAGTAAAGGTGAACAACTTTAAGAAATAATTAAGGATCGTATTATTTCATCGCATCCTTAATTCCTTTTATCACAATAGCAATGCTTTATTTTGAAAAAAATTATCTTCCATCCTTAGGGTTTTTCAACCACGCTCCCGGATCGCAACTTATTTAATACTTTTGTGCGCATGCTAAAGGTTATTATTTTAATCAGCTTCATTTGTGTTTTTAATCTTTCCTGCAGTACCGACTTTAATGTTACAGCACCCTGGAAAGATATAACTATTGTGTATGGACTTTTAGATGCAAGCGATACGGCTCAATATGTAAAAGTCAATAAGGCTTTTCTTGATCCAACCACGAGTGCCCTTACCATAGCTCAAAATCCGGATTCATTATATTATGCTGACCTGAATGTGTCTTTGGAAGAATACCAAAATGGTAATTTAATAAATACGCTACAGCTCATTAAAGTCGATGGCAATTCAGAAGGTTATAGTAAAGATCCGGGAATCTTTAGCAATGCATTAAATTACTTATATAAAACTACACAGACTCTTAATCAAAATAGCCAGTATAAGATTATAATCGGTAATGAAAACTCTTCCAAGGTGGTAAGCTCAATTACCGAGGTAATAAATGATTTCAGAGTTATACGCCCCTCTGTGGGGCAGCCTGTGAGTTTGCTTCCCGGCTTTGCTTTTATTGTTGACTGGCAATCTGCAGAAAACGGCAAAAACTATGGACTCACCATACGTTTCCATTATACTGAAGCCCAGGTTTCTAACCCTGATGCAAAACAGGATAAATTCATTGACTGGATCATATTTACCAATGAAGTAGAGCAAACCACCGAAGGTGGTCATGAAATTACCCGCACAATCCAATCAAATGATTTCTACGCCAAACTTCTGAATGCTATACCGTTCGATGGTAATGTAATCAGGGAGGCCGGGAAACTCGATTTCTTCTTTTCGGTAGGAGGTGAAGAACTGTATACATTCAATCAGGTAACCCAGGCACAGCAGGGTCTTACATCTGGACAAATAGAACCGCAGTATACCAATATTGATAACGGATTAGGCCTGTTTTCCTCAAGATTTAATAAAGCTGTATACGGCATCCAGATAGAAAATAAAACTCTTGATTCCCTCGCCTGCGGTTCACAAACCCACACCCTTCATTTTAAGAATTCTGCAGGATTAACGTGCTTTTGAAGTGCTGTCTTTTTGTCACCGGCGTTTTGTGAATGAGGCGATAACTTCTTAATTATGTCATTATTACTTATAAGTACTTTTCCCTGACGCATGGCATAATCATTGACTAATTACAAAGAATATTACAAATTAAAAGCAACTTATTATGGGAAAAATCATAGGTATTGACTTAGGCACTACTAATTCATGCGTTTCGGTCATGGAAGGGAGTGATCCGGTTGTTATTGCAAACGATGAAGGCAGCAGAACTACTCCATCCGTGGTAGCATTTCTTTCAAATGGAGAACGCAAGGTAGGAGCTCCGGCTAAACGTCAGGCCATTACCAATCCAAAGAATACCATCGCTTCCATAAAGCGCTTTATGGGAAGAAGATATAATGAAGTGGGGCAGGAATTAAAGTACGTAGCGTACGATGTAGTAGGGGGAGAAAATGATACGGTTAGGGTAAAAATTTTGGATCGTAATTATACTCCACAGGAAATCTCTGCAATGATCCTACAAAAAATGAAAAAAACAGCGGAGGATTATCTCGGCCAAACAGTTTCAGAAGCGGTAATTACGGTACCGGCTTATTTTAATGATTCACAGCGTCAGGCCACAAAAGAAGCAGGTGAGATTGCAGGATTAAAAGTTTTGAGAATTATTAATGAGCCTACTGCTGCTGCCCTTGCTTACGGTCTTGATAAAAAACATAAAGATGAGAAGATTGCCGTCTACGATCTTGGAGGCGGCACTTTTGATATTTCTATCCTTGAATTGGGCGATGGTGTTTTCGAAGTGAAATCAACAAACGGGGATACACACCTGGGAGGTGATGATTTTGATCAGATAGTAATAGAATGGCTGGCTGAAGAATTTAAAAAAGATCAGCCAAATATTGATCTGAAAAAAGATCCAATGGCTTTACAGCGCCTTAAGGAGGCTGCTGAAAAAGCAAAGATTGAATTGTCTTCATCAGTAGAAACAGAAATAAACCTGCCTTACATAACCGCAATTGACGGTGTGCCAAAACACCTTGTGAAGAAATTATCAAGAGCAAAATTTGAGCAGCTTGTAGATCCTTTGGTACAGCGAACTCTGGAACCATGTAAAAAAGCTATGGAAGATGCAGGCATGAATGTTTCGCAGATTAATGAAGTGATTTTAGTAGGCGGATCGACACGGATACCAAAAATTCAGGAAGTAGTTGAAAAATTTTTTGGCAAGAAACCTCATAAAGGGGTTAATCCTGACGAAGTAGTAGCAATAGGAGCTTCCATACAAGGTGGTGTTTTAGCTGGAGATGTAAAAGATGTGTTATTGCTGGACGTAACACCGCTCTCTCTTGGTATTGAAACACTGGGAGGTGTTATGACTAAATTAATTGAGTCTAATACTACCATTCCTACCAGAAAGTCTGAAACCTTTACAACTGCTGCGGATAGTCAGCCCTCTGTTGAGATTCACGTGCTGCAGGGTGAACGTTCCATGGCTCGTGATAACCGGACAATAGGGCGCTTCATGCTTGACGGAATTCCACCGGCACCACGCGGAGTGCCACAGGTAGAGGTGACCTTCGATATTGATGCAAATGGAATTCTGAATGTAAGTGCAAAGGATAAAGGAACAGGAAAAGAGCAAACCATTAAAATTCAAGCCTCAACAGGATTAAGCAAAGAAGAAATTGAAAAGATGAAGAGCGATGCCCGTACTAATGAGGCTACGGATAAAGAAGCCAGAGAGAAGGCTGATAAATTGAATACAGCAGATTCTCTTATTTTCCAAACGGAAAAACAGCTTAAAGAATTTGGCGATAAGATTCCGGCTGATAAAAAGACAACCATTGAAACAGCATTAAACGAATTAAAGGAAGCTCATAAAAATCAAAATGCCAGCGGTATTGAATCTGCTATGAATAGCTTAAACAGTGCCTGGCAATCAGCATCTGAAGATTTGTATAAAGCTCAGCAGGGGGTACCTAATGAAAGCGGAGATCAGCCCGCTAATGATGGAGGCGGAAACGGTGAAGCAAAATCGGAAGATGTTCAGGATGTACCATTTGAAGAGGTAAAAGAGGATAAGAGATAATCAGCATACATGTAAGTTTATTGAACCCCGGTTATAAGGATCGGGGTTTTTTATTTAGCACGAAAACTATAAACCGAAGTTTGTGTAAATAAAAAAAGAGCCGGCTGCACCGGCTCTTCAAAGGGTAATTGAATTAAATTTTTTCGAATACAACTACATCAGGACCATTCTTTCTGATCTTAATTTTCATGTTCGTCAATTTTTGAACATTCCAATTATCATCATCCAGGTTTTTCAATGCTGCATTACCTGAAATGTTGATCGTCAGCGTAGTACCTGCTGAATTCAGGTGGTAAGATCCTGGGAATACGTTTCCATTGCCATCAGTAGCAATTAAATCACCATCCGCCTGAAAATCGAAAGTGTAACCGCTAAAAGTGCCGGTCTTGTCGTCGCCGCTGTCAACAAATTTGGTAATCTTGTAAAGACCGGGAGAAACAGTTCCTACCAGAAGCTCACCAGCTCTTAATTGATCATCAGCTGATATGGCCTGATCAGCAGGAGTTACTTGATTTTCTTTGGTACAGGAACCAAGAAAAAGAATTACCGGCATTGCCAGTAAAACCAACATTGTTTTTAAATTTTTCATTGTTTTAGTTTGTTTGTGAGCTCCAAAAGTCCGGCTCTTCATTACAGTGATCAAATCAAATACACTGAATGAGATAAACTAAACTCTTATCAGGAAAAATCCAAGACTAAGTCATTATTTAACTACAAAACGAAGAACTATCTATATCAAGCGCAGGGTTAATAAACAATGGCAGTTCCTTTTTTATAATCATGCCATTCCTAACCTGCAAATAAGAGGAAATGATACGCTCCGTTGGTCAATCCACAGTGGGATTAATTTCTTTTGAAGATCATTGACCGGATTATAGTTATTTTTTTCAATGAAGTGCTGCACCGCCGACCAGGTATTAAGATAACCAATTAGATCATTAAGGCTCCAATTATATTGCATGCTGAAGACTGGAACTATAATTTCTTTAAAGGGAAATGAAATTGTTTGATATTTTTCATCAATATATTTTCGTTCAAAATCCCAATAATTACAAAGCGTATTGTTATAGAAGTCGTCGATGATGCAATCTATGGCAGCATTTACTCTGCACAAATGATAACCTATTACAGCTATTAAACCCCTGCTTTTAAGAGTACGGTAAACCTTTGCATAGAATTTTTCAAAATCAAACCAATGAATAGCCTGGGCCACGGTAATTAAATTAAAAAGGTGATCAGAGAAATTGGTTTGC